>JANWXX010000168.1 GCA_025057345.1 Polyangiaceae bacterium
CAAGGAGGGGCGGGGGAAGCCGGTGTCGCTGGCAGCTCGGGTGCTGGTGGGGTCGATCCTTGTGGAGGCTGCAAGGAGGGGTTCTTGTGCAAGCTAGGTGTCTGTATCCCGAGCCTAGGCAACTGTGCCATCAATGATGACTGCCCGGGGGATAGCTACTGTGACCCTAACGACGGCACCTGCACACCTTACGGAGTGCCTCCGGAGAAGATCAACGATCCGACCTGCGAGAAGCCGAAGGTTCCCGTGGATGTGGTGCCTACGGTGCAGTGCGAGTGGACCGGGCCACCCCCGGAAGATCCTACGGCGACAATGGTCGAAACCTACTCGACGCCGGTCGTAGCGGATCTTAACCTCGACTTGGATCCAAAGAAGATCCAGCCGTCGATTATCATCAACACCTTCGATTTCAGCTACCAGGGGAAGGGACGCACCGGGATGCTGCGGGTGTTCGACGGACGTACCTGCGAGGAGCAAATGCGCATCGGCGGCCCCGATGACCCGGATGTAGCCAACAACCGCCCAAGCTATGTAGGAGGTTGGGCCGTAGGGGATCTGGATGGAGACGTGGGCACCCCCAGCGGTCATCCGGAGATTGTTGGTTTCCATCGCATTGGCCTCAACTCCAACCAGGATCCAATCACCGTCATCGCTTTCGGGATCGACAGTAGCGACCCGGCCAAACCAAGGCTTGTTCGCCGCTGGAAGGGTAGAAATTGCACTACGAATCAGCTGGTGACCTTCCTCAATCAGCTCGCTAACTTTACTATTGGCCTTCATGATCTGGACGACGACGGGAAGCCCGAGATCATCGTGGATCGTCTGGTCTTCGATGCGAATGGGTGTGCCCTCAACCCTTCCGTTGCGTCGAGCCTGACCAGCTACGATCAGCTCGGGATTATCAACACTGTGGCCGACGTCGACCTGGATGGAAAGCCGGATCTGGTGCATTTCAACGGGATCTACGGCTGGGATCCGACGGCGAAGGATTGGGTCCTGAAGCCATGGGCCGTCCCCTCGGCAGGCCTTACTGCCGGTAACGTCGCTGTGGCGGACGTGGGGTATTACTCCGAGATCCCTGGACACCCTAAGACCGACCCGCTTCCAGAGGTCATCGTGACGGCCAGCGGCAAGATCCGTGTGCAGACTCTCACGGGCGAGATCGTCTTCGGTCCCTTCGATGTCTACCAAGGAGGTCGCGGGGGGCCACCGACCGCTGCGGATTTCGACGGTGATGGTCAAGTCGAGTTCGCTACCGCAGGCGCCGGCGCTTATACGGTGTTCGATCCCGATTGCGTCGCTAACCCGAACGCAGCAGCCCGCCCTGGCGGCGTCTGTCCCAAGACCAATCCGGCTCTTCCCCAGGGGATCCTCTGGTCTCAGCCCGCGCAGGATATCTCCTCGAACTGCACGGGGTCGTCGGTTTTTGACTTCAACGGTGATGGTAAGGCAGAGGTCGTTTATCGCGATGAGTGCTTCCTGCGGGTCTACGATGGCCAGACCGGTACAGTCATCTACAGCGCTCCTGCGTCGTCCGGCACCGGTTACGAATATCCGGTCGTAGTTGACGTGGACGGCGACTTCGCCACCGAGATCGTCGTTCCTCGCACCAAGGGAGTCTCATGCCCCGCAGGGCCGGATCAACTCTTCCCCGGCTCTGGGAATTTCAAGCTCTCCTCGGGTTTCTCCGTGCTCCGTGATGCCGAGGATCGCTGGGTTTCCTCCCGCCCCATCTGGAACCAGCATGCTTACTCCATCACTCATGTCACCGATGATGCTCGTATCCCGAAATCGTCGGAGGTCCAACGAAACTGGGAGCTGCCGGGTCTCAACAACTTCCGACAGAACACCCAGGGCACCCTCGGCAAGCTCGCCATCGCCGACCTCACCGTTGAGCTCCAAGATGCTGAGTCCCTCTGCTCCGGTCTGGCAGGTTCCTTCGCCGTGAAAGCAAAAGTTTGTAACCGTGGGACTAACCCGGTCCAGGATGGTGCCGAGGTGGTCTTCTCCCAAGGTAAGAAGGGAGAGCCCCCCTTGCCTCTGTGCACCACCGTCACCGATACGCTCCTCCTGCCAGGGGACTGCACCGTCGTCTCCTGCACCGGTGAGCTGGAGGCTGACAGCGATGTGCTCGTCGCCGTCGACCCAAATAAGAAAATCGCTGACTGCCACCCTGGCAACAACCAGGGGGCTTCCGCCCGCGTTCTCTGTGGGAAGCCCTGAATGCCTGCTCCCCTACGAGCTGTTGGGGGCCCCGTGCTGGCAGCGTTGCTTCTGGTGCGGCCGGCTGTGGCTCAGCAGGTTGATTCCTGGTGGGGGGCTGATAAGCTCCTCCATTTCTCTCTATCCGCTGCCCTCGCTGGCTTCGCCTATGGAGGTGTATCTCTGACGCATCCTGACCGATCTTGTCGGCTGCTTTGGGGGGGGACGGTTGCGGTGGGCGCAGGGATGGGCAAGGAAGTGTACGACCTCTCGGGCCGCGGGGATCCTTCCTGGCGCGACATGACCTGGAACGCCATCGGGGTGGCTGCTGGTCTCGGGGTAGCGCTGTTGATCGATGTGGCCCTGAAGAGGCCGACTCCTGCGACAAGCACAATGCAATGACGGTAAGGCTACAATTCGTGGCGGGAACCCTGGAGATCCGGGGGCTCCCGGAGAACAACGAGGTGCTCCCGGCCTCGGTACGGTGGGATCCTCGGACCGGTTGCCACCGGGCGGCGGCCATCACGTACGCGGATGTGATGCGGGCACTGGTGCGCAAGGGGGTTCCCTTCGAGGATGAGGCGAAACGGTACAACGAGCTGCCTCACGGAGCGCTGGCGATGCGTCAGCTCCGGCCCTACCAAGCGGAGGCCCTTGAGGCATGGCTCAAGTACCGCTCGGCTGGGGTGGTGGTGCTTCCAACAGGTGCAGGGAAGACCATGGTGGCGATGGCGGCGATCGACAAGAAGCGCCGCTCCACGCTGGTGATTGCCCCAACGCTGGATCTAGTTCGCCAGTGGTATGATCAACTCCGGGCAACCTTCGGGGGCCCAGTGGGGGTCATCGGAGGTGGCGACTACGATGTACAAGATCTTACCGTATCCACCTACGACTCGGCCCATATGTATATGGAGAACCTAGGCAATCGCTTTGGTTTGCTTATCTACGACGAAGCGCATCATCTTCCGGGGCCTGCGTACGCGCTTTCCGCTCGCCTTGCCATCGCCCCTTTCCGCTTGGGGTTGACCGCGACACCAGAACGTACCGACGGCCGGGAAACCGAACTGGTCGAGCTGATTGGCCCTACGGTCTATCGCCGCGACATCGTCGAGCTCTCTGGTGATTACTTGGCCGACTACGAAACCGTCCGCATCACCGTCAGCCTCACCCCCGAGGAGCTTGCCCTCTACCAGGAAGAACGCGCCATCTACCGTGGGTACCTGGATGCTCATGGCATCCGCTTCTCGTCGCAGAAAGGTTGGAGTAACTTCGTTATGCAGGCTTCCCGCACCATCGAGGGGCGCCGTGCGCTCCAGGCTTACCGTCGCCAGCGGGAGCTAGCCCTCGCTCCTTCCAGAAAGATGGATGAAGTTGCTCGGCTGCTCCACGAACACCGACACGATCGTACCATCCTCTTCACTCAGGATAACACCACGGCCTACGAGATCTCCCGGCGCTTCCTGGTACCAACCATCACCCACCAGACCAAAGTCAAAGAGCGGAGTGAAATCCTAGCGCGCTTCGCGGACGGCTCCTACAACGCAGTCGCCACCTCCAAGGTGCTCAACGAGGGGGTCGATGTCCCGGACGCTAACGTTGCCATCGTCATTTCAGGCTCTGGTACCGTTCGTGAACATGTCCAGCGACTGGGGCGCATTCTTCGGAAAAAAGACGGCAAGCGGGCAATCCTCTACGAACTGGTCTCCGCGGATACTGTCGAGACGTTCACCAGCGAGCGTCGTCGCGAGCACTCTGCCTATCGGATAGGCTTCCATGCTGAAGGCTGAGCGTGGTTCAGGGGGGGCTCCCGGGTGTTGACCGCAGATCTGGTCCGAGTACGCCGTCGAAAGGGTGAACTCCAGGTTCTCGACCTCAAGGACGAAGCGTTGGAGCGAGCCATCTCCCTGGCAGCGGTCTACCTTGGGGTCGCCGAGGAGCACATCGGTAAGACCCGGGAGCAGCTTGAAGAGGCCCTTGATGAAATCGAGGTGGAGCCCGGTGATCAGAAGATCGCCCAGGGGATCCGCAAGCTCCTTGAGGACCGCTGCCGGTTCGAGGAGCCTGCCATGGCCTCCCCGGAGGAACTTCGCCGGGAAGTCTTTCTCAAGGCCGTGGAAGCCCGTCGCTCCGCAGCTCCCCACGAACCCTTTGACCGGGATCGAATCCTTGGAGAGGTCGCCCGTGCCCGTGGGCTCGACCCCCTGACTCTGGAGGCCAGTCTCTACGCGGATCTTCGCAGCTCTAACCTCCTGAAGGGCATCGAGCCCACGACTCCCCAGGGTCTGATTGAGGCCTATCGGGCGGCTTTGCCCCAAGCGGTGCTGCTTCGCGCTGTCCGCGTTTCCGTACTGGTTCGCTGCAACTCTCCCGGAGCCTACCGCGCCCTCTTCCACAAGCTTAAATTTTTGCGCCTCCTCTACGACATTCACCCCGAAGAGGATGGTCGTTACCGCATCGAGATTGAGGGGCCCTTTAGCATGTTCGAGGCAGTCACCAGGTACGGTCTCAAGCTTGCTTTGCTCCTCCCCCACCTGGAAGCTTGCGCTGAGTACGAGCTGACTGCCGATGTTCGTTGGGGTAAGGAGCGAGAGAGATTTATCTTCCGTCGCCGAGGGGGTAGCCGCATAGATGCCGCTGACCTGGAGCCCCCTCGTCTTCCCGACGAAGTCGCTGCCCTTGTCGAAGGCTTCCGCAAGCTTTCAACCATATGGAAAGTTTCTATATCCTCCGCGCTCCTCTCACTTCCTGGCGTCGGCCTCTGCGTCCCCGATCTCGTCTTTGAACACGGGGGGACTGGCGAGCGGGTCTACCTGGAGGTGATGGGGTTTTGGAGTCGTGAAGCAGTCTGGCGTCGTGTCGACCTAGTCGAGAACGGGCTGAGCGAGAGGATTCTCTTCGCAGTGAGTGAGCGGCTCCGTGTCAGTGAGGACGTTCTGGGTGATTCGCTCCCTGGGGCACTCTATGTATACAAGGGAGTGATGAGCCCGCGTCTTATCGCCGAGCGGATCGAAGCACTTCGCAAGCGTCCCATTCGTAAGGGGTGAGGATCCGCTCAGAAGCCCCGAGAGGCAAGCCTGGATGATGGGCAAAAGGGGCATGAGGAAACCAGCCGGGGGGCACGGCCCAGTGCTCTGAAGATCCGAGGGGGGGCTGCTGGAACGCAGGGGAAGGGGGCGTGGTGTTGGGGAAGGAGGAGAGCAAGGGAGGCTCTGAAGGGGGGGGCTGCTCGGTTGGAGCGGGGACGATGGTCACGGAAGTAGCTGGCGGTCCATCCGGGACGGGAACAGCCGACGGTCCATCCGGGACGGGAACAGGGGCTCGGAGCGCAACCGCCAGAGCGAAGGTAGGAGGGGGCGGAGGAGGAGGCTCCTCAGAAGGGGCTTCTGTCCAACGAACGACTCGGTGAGCTACTTCGGCCACGCCCCTGGCGGGGGGGAGAGCTCGGGGAAGAGAGCGCAGCAAGGGGATCCACTGGGATTCGCTTTGGAAACCGAGGACGGCAACGCAGAGGGCGCCTGGGGGGAGGTTCTCGACCTGGGTATCTCCCAGGAACGTGACGGGCATCTTTCTCAGCGTCTGGTAGTTGTCTCCCACAAGCTGATCAAGGCGTAGCAAGAGCTGCCCCTGCGGTTCGAGTCGCAGAGCTTCCTCCAAGGTTTCTGAGCGCAGCTCCCAGTACAGGTAGAGGGTGGTCGGATCCACCGGCATCAATACCAGCTCATCAACATCGTAACGCTCCGGGAGCGGCTCTTCATCGAGCATGGGCGCGGGGCGAGGCGGCCCTGCAGGGGAGAGGGAAGCAGGGGAAGAAACATCCTCGGTCGAGAGGATATTTTCCGCAGAAGATGCTTCGATCAAGCTGAGAGGTTTCTTCGCAGGAGGAGGATGCGTAGCCAGGCTTATGCTGGAGGCAGTGTTGATGCTTGGGGCGTGGGGGGATTCGTCCTGGGGGGTCACGTCGTCATCCTTGTCCTCATCTTCGTTGTTGTCATTGGGAGGCAGAGATTGTCCTTGTAGCTTCGCGCGCAGCCTGAGGGCGCCTGGATGCTCTGGTTCGCTCCGGAGGATCTGGTCGAGCACAGCGAGAGCCCGCTCCGTATGTCCCTGTGCCACATAAATCTCCGCGAGGGTAACCGTAGGGAGCATAGCCGGTTCAGAGGAAGGGACTGTCCCACCACTGCGGATTCGCTCCGCTGCCTCCGGGAGATTGAGCCCGCGCTCCACAAAGGCTGCGAGCACCTGGCGTACACGGCTTAGGAAACCCTTGCTTCCCTCTCTGCCGCCGGCGGCGCGCTCCTCCAAGGCTTCCATCGCATCGAGGATCTCATCCCGGGTCAGAACCTCAGGGCGCGCAACACCCGCACGTCGTGCAGCATCCTCCAAGTCGTCGCGCTCCAGTTGTTCGAGCTCCTCCCGCTTGCTCATGGTTTCTCCGTTGCGTTACAGAGCGCCGCCCGCGCGGCCTCAGCGTCCTTGGCGATCTGAGCCTTCAACTCGTCGAGCCCAGCGAAAACACGCTCCTCCCGGAGCCGAGCGATCAGCCGGATCCGAAGCCGGGCTCCGTAGAGATCTGCGCTGAACCCGAACAGATGAACTTCCACAGCGAAGCCCGCAGCTACCGTAGGGCGTAGACCGATGTTGGCCATACCTTCACCTAGCAGCTCAGGATCACCATGATCGGAGAGGCGGAGTGCCTGCACTGCATAGACCCCGTGAGCGGGAATTGCCTGGGGTATGTTGCTCAGGTTGGCCGTAGGGAAGCCTAGGTGTCGGGCTCGTTGCTGTCCTGGTATCACGATACCTTCGAGTTCATGGGGTCGCCCGAGAACCCGGTTGGCATCTTCTAGAGCACCGATGGCCAAGGCTTCGCGAACTCGGGTGCTGGACCAGGCCCCGACTTCGTCACCAGCAAGGGCAATGGCTCCCACCTGAAAGCCCAACCGCTGCCCCAGCTCGCTCAGTGTGGTGAAATCGCCAGAGCGCCCCTGGCCAAAGCGGAAATTCCGACCCACAACGACTTCCCTGGCACCGAGCTGATCGATGAGAAAAAACGCAAACTGCTCTGGTGTCCTAGACGCGAAGGACCGGTCAAAGGGATGCACCACCACCTGGATGTCCGGAGCATAGCATCGGATCAGTTCGACCTTTCGTTCCAGCGTCGTGAGCAGCGGCGGTGCTACGCGCCCTAGAGCCCCTGCAGGGTGAGGGACGAAGGTCAACACGACTGGTCGCAGAACACGCTCCTGGGAACGCCGAGTTGCCTCGCTCAGCAACGTCTGGTGCCCTCGGTGCACCCCGTCGAAGTTGCCGATCACCACGAGGGTCGACTGTCCCTCTCGATTTAGGCTCGCTGCACCTTGTACCCAGAGACTGCTCACCGTAGCGGCCGGATAGTAGATCCCAGGGAAATCCGCCACCCCTTGATCACTTGGAGGGCTCATTTTCTCGTGGAAGTCACCCCCAGATCACTGACCAGCATTCACCAGCATTACGAGTTCTCCGGGGCATGTGTCTCCCGCGACCTTGACCTTCCTCCTGCCATGTTTCTTCTCTCGGCGAACCCCGACGGTTGCGCTTGGTGCCTATCTCCGTGCGGTTCTGGAGGGAGCACTCCACCGATGATAAAAGGAAAGAATGCCTCGTGCAGCTCTAGGTTGCTCCTCGCTGTGTTTCCCCTTGCTGCTCGCTGTAGGGCTCTCCTCCGGTTGCGATTCCTCCGAAGAGGCCCATGCAAGCGTTGGGCTAGGGACAGCAGGAGCAAGCGGTACGCCGCCGTCCAACATCGCGGGTGCAGGAGGGGCTTCGAAGGGCGGCGCAGGTCAGAATGAGGGGAGCGGAGCGGAGGTAAGCGAGGAAGAGCAAAGCCAGGCCGGGCAGAAAACGACCGGAGGTGCGGCAGGGGCACCAGGCACTGCAGGGACTGGAGCGGCAGGTGTTGCGGGTGTTGCATCCGGTGGGGAGGCAGGAGCGGGGGGAGGAGAAGTGCCGGAGGCAGGGGCTGAGCCTTACGAGCAGGGGCTCATCTTCCCTGAGACGCAACAAGATGGGGTATGGGTAGTGGTTTCACCCAAGGAGATCGATGCTCCGCTAAGGAACCCGGGGGTGGGGTGGCTGATGTACGATTTCGCGCCAATGACGGCTCCTGGAGGGGCTACCGAGTGCGAATTCTCTTCCGAAGTTTATTCCAACTTGTTGAGCTGGGGGGACATTGAGCCCTTTGAGGATACCTATGCCTGGTACCTGATTGACGCATTCATCAACGCCTACCCCGGGCGCAAGGTTCGCTTTGGAATCACGCTTCTCGATCCCACCTCAAGGCCCTGGTACGGTGCCACGGGCCACGGTCAGGTGCCTACGTGGCTCTCAGCCAAGCTCTGCCCCCAGCAGGGCCCTTGCAGGGGACGCTGGGCAGCCAAGTTCGAGGGTATCGACATCAAGAGCAAGGAATATGTCCCTTACACCAAAGCTGATGAGAATAGTCTGCTGTTCGAGCCACATTACTGGGATCCTTATTTCCTCGAAAGGCACCAGAAGTTCATCAGAGCACTCGCGAGGCGATACTTTGATAACAGCCCAGAGGTGGCGGGGTATCCGGGGGCAACGGACTGGACAAGGCGAGTCAGTGCTATCGATATTGCGACCTACGGGCTCTGGGGAGAATGGCACAGTGACATTCCATGGCCTGACGTGGCTACGAAGCGGGCGACGCTGAGAGCCATGATTGATCATTTTTACGATGCCTTTGCCGAGCAGGCTGCGCTAGCTGGGCGCCCGCCTCCACTCCTTGAGCAGTCTACGGTAGGCTCGACGCTGCCCGACAACGACATCTATGCCAACGCAGATCCCTCGGGAGTCCTTTACTCCGTCGAGGAGAAAAAATCCGGAATGGTTCGTAAGTTTCTCGGTGCGGATCCCTCGCTCTTCTTCCAAAAGGATGAGCAGAAGATCATTTCAGACCATGTGTTCCACGTTCCCTTTCGGCTGGAGTGGGGGTCGTGCAGTGGAGCACTAAGCCTCGAGGCGTTTGCTTGCCTCGGCGGTACACCCATGACCCTTGAGCAGGCCATTGACTATGCGCTCGAAAAGCGTGCCTCCATGGTGGGATGGTATACCGATCCAGCTGCGCTGGCGGCTCCCAAGGGCACCTCAACCCTCGAGAAGTACTTCCAGCAAAACGCTGGGTATCGCTTCGTTACGTCGCAAATCAAGTTCTCCTCCGTAGCGGCTCGCGGCGGCTCGCTCTATGTCCAGTTCTCCTTCTTCAACAGGGCTAAAGCCAAGAACTATCGTCCCTTTGGTATTCGAGCGTACCTGCGCTCTACCAAGGAGGACGTAGCTCTGCCCGTTTGGAGTTCATTCGGCTCCCACACCTGGCCGTTGGGCCCTAGTGGGCCCCACTACGAGCAAGCCTCCTAGGAGTTACGCACCCAGGGCCAAGTGCCTGGGAACACTGGGGTTTGCAAGGAAGGTCCGGATGGCC
>JANWXX010000169.1 GCA_025057345.1 Polyangiaceae bacterium
TGGGGCGATCCCATGCGCTGTTGCTGGCGAGCCGGGGGGCGAAGGTAGTAGTCAATGATCTGGGAGGTAGCTACCGGGGCGAGGGGAAGAGCTCCGAAGCGGCAGATCGGGTGGTTGCGGAGATCAAGGCAGCGGGTGGGGAGGCAGTGGCGAATTACGACTCGGTGGAGGATGGCGACAAGATTGTCCAGTGTGCGCTCGATAGCTTCGGGCAGATCGACATCCTGGTCAACAACGCAGGTATCTTGCGAGATACCAGCTTTCAGAAGATGACCCAGGCGGACTGGGATCTCATCTACCGGGTCCATGTCGCCGGGGTCTTCAAAACGACCCATGCAGCCTGGAGTCACATGCGCGATCGAGACTATGGGCGTATCGTGATGACCTCATCCGCCGCAGGAATTTATGGCAATTTCGGCCAAGCCAACTACAGCATGGCGAAGCTTGGCATCCACGGGCTGGCGCAAACGCTGGCTATCGAGGGGCGGAAGAAGAACATCCTGGTAAATACCATTGCCCCCATCGCCGGCTCTCGCATGACGGAGACGGTGCTACCACCAGATCTGATCGAAGCGCTCAAGCCCGAGTACGTTAGTCCTCTCGTGGCATACCTCTGCCATGAAGGATGTACCGAAACCGGTGGCCTCTTCGAAGTAGGTGGTGGTTTCATCGGTAAGCTTCGATGGGAGCGGACCCAGGGCAAGAGCTTCCGACTATCGCGAAAGCTCACTCCGGAGGCGGTGGCGGATGCATGGAGCGAGATCACCGACTTCCGGAAGACGACACACCCTTCGGACATCAACTCGGCCATGGCCCCGGTGATGGACAACCTGGGGACTGCGAAGGGCAAAGGTGGCAACGAATTCATCGATGTAGATGAGGCCCTTGGCTATGAGTTTCCTGAATCAAAGGATAGCTACACCGAAAAGGATCTGGCCCTTTACGCTCTGGCTATCGGGGCTGCTCGGGATGCTCTCGACGAGAGCGAGCTACGGGCCGTCTACGAGGGCCACAGTCAGGGCTTTGTAGCGATTCCTACCTTTGGGGTGATCCCAGCGCTCAATGCAATGATGAAGGCAGGACAGGCTCCGGGGATGAACTACGGCTTCGACCGGATCCTCCATGGTGAGCAGTACCTTGAGCTGAAGCAGCCCCTACCCTCTAGCGCCACCCTGACCCACAAAGCACGGATCAAGGATATCTTCGACAAGGGGAAGAACGCCGTGGTAGTCACCGAGGTCCGGAGCTTCGACAGTGTTGGGAACGAGATCATGCGGAACGAGATCACCGCAGTGGTCCGGGGCGCTGGTGGTTGGGGTGGCGATCGGGGGCCCGCCGCAGAGCAAACGACCCCTCCGGACCGCGCTCCAGACGCTACCATCACCGAGCCTACCCATGAGAACCAAGCATTGCTTTACCGCCTTACCGGCGATATCAACCCGCTCCATGCGGATCCTTCGTTTGCCGGTGCGATGGGCTTCAAGCGCCCCATCCTCCATGGGCTCTGCACCTTTGGGTTCTCCGCGCGCCACGTCATCAAGGCCTTCGCGAAGAATGACCCACGCTACCTGAGGAGCATCAAGGCCCGCTTCTCCGAAAGTGTCTACCCCGGTGAGACGCTCCGAACCGAGATCTGGAAGGAGTCCGATACACGCTTTCTCTTCCGTACCAAGGTGGTCGAGCGAGATGTCGTGGTGATCTCCGGTGGCGTGGTCGAAATGTTCTCCAAGCTTCCCTCGGCGAAGCCCGCCGTACCTGCTCAGGCTACCGCTACTTCCCCCGTCCAACCGGAGGCAACTACGCGCAACAGTTTCCTCGTGCTCCAGCACTACGTCGACAAGAACCCGGAGCTAGCTCAGAAAATCCAGACTGTATTCCAGTTCAAGATCACCAACCCCGACGCTAACTGGGTCGTCGACCTCAAGCAGGGCAAGGTCTATGAGGGCGTTGACCCGAAGGCGGATACTACTCTGGAGATTGCCGATGCCGACTACCTCGCCATGGCGTCCGGTAAGGCCAATCCAATGGCTCTCTTCAGCAGTGGGAAGCTGAAGATTAGCGGCAACGTGATGGCCTCCCAAAAGCTGGCCTTTATGCAGAAGATGGATCGTGATGCTGCCCTCCGCGATGCCATCGCTGCCGGGAAGTTGGCAGGTACGGTGGCCCCCGCAGCCGAACCCCCGGTTGCTGCGACCCCGGCAAAGACCAAGGAAGCTAAGGCACCGGCACTCTTCCAGAAAATTCGCGAAAAATTCGACAAGAACCCTGGGCTGGCAGGAGAACTTGGTGGGGCCGTACAGTTCCAGGTGAAGAACCCTAACAGTGCTTGGATTCTCGACGCAAGCGGGAGGGTGAAGGAGGGAACAGGGGAGGCTGCTACTACGGTAACACTGAGCGATGACGATTTGGAAGTGCTCGTGAACGGATCGGAGAGCGTGCAATCGCTCTATCAACACGGCAAGCTAAGGGTGGACGGAGACATGGGTCCAGCGCGAAAGCTGGCGATCCTGCGGGCTTGATACAAACGAAGGAGCAAGACCATGCGGCGAGTGAATGTAATCGGTGTCGGGATGACCAAGTTTGCTAAGCCCGGGGCCAGCGAGGATTACCACGAGATGGCGTCGAAGGCGGCGAGGGCTGCCCTCCAAGACGCCGGGGTAAAGTACGAGGAGGTCGAGCAGGCGTACGCTGGCTATGTATACGGCGACAGCACCTGTGGGCAGCGGGCGGTGTACGAGGTAGGGCTTACCGGCATCCCCGTATTCAATGTGAACAACAACTGCTCGACAGGCTCAACCGCGCTGATGCTCGGCAGGCAAGCTGTGGCTGGCGGCCTGGCAGAGTGCGTGCTGGTCATCGGCTTTGAAAAGATGGAAAAGGGTGCGCTCAGCAACAAGTATGATGACCGCACCAACCCTCTCGAGCACCACGCCAATACCATGTCTCGCCTGCAGGGCTTTAGCCAAGCACCCCCTGCAGCGCAAATGTTCGGCGGTGCTGGTCGCGAGTATCGCTGGCGCTACGGGACAAAGCGCGAAACCTTCGGGAAAATTTCAGAGAAGGCCCGAAAGCATGCTAGCAAAAATCCCTATGCGATCTTCAATGAAGTGCTCTCTCTCGAAGAAATTATGAAGGCTCCTGAGGTCTTTGACCCACTGACCCGTTACCAGTGTTGCCCCCCGACCTGCGGCGCGGCAGCCGCAGTGCTTTGCTCCGATGAATTTGCCAAAAAGCACGGCATCACCAACCCGGTCTACATCGTCGCTCAAGCCATGCGTACCGATTACGCGACCAGCTTCGGGGACAGCATGATCAAGATGTGCGGCTACGATATGGCGGTGAACGCAGCGAAGGCAGTCTACGAACAATCTGGGATCGGCCCGGAGGATGTGGACGTCATCGAGCTCCATGATTGCTTCACGACCAATGAGCTTCTAACCTACGAGGCACTGGGGCTCTGCAAAGAAGGTGAGGCGGAGAAATTCGTCTGGGAAGGCCACAATACGTATGGAGGCAAGTTCGTGATCAACCCGTCGGGCGGCTTGCTGTCCAAGGGGCACCCGTTGGGGGCGACGGGCCTAGCCCAGTGCACCGAGTTGGTCTGGCAGCTCCGGGGTCAGGCGGATGCCCGCCAGGTGGCCGACGCCCGAATCGCCCTCCAGCACAACCTCGGCCTCGGTGGCGCCTGCGTCGTCACCATGTACCGCCGCGACTGACTCGGGAACTGTAGGGTGCCCTGCCCCTGTATGTCCAAAGTCCACGTTGAATCGTCAGCATAAGGGGCTCCAGGTTACCCTCGGGGTGTGCGTGGCGATACCTCCCCGTCGTACCAGGTCCACCGAGGCTTTCCCTCTCCTCCCGAGGGGTTCCAGCGGGTGGTGCGTGTTTATCGACCGCCCACCCCGCCGGGGACAAGGCACCGACTGCTGGTGATGCAGGATGGGCAAAATCTCCTGGATTTCGACCACGATCCATCGCGCGCGCCCTGGGGAGTGAACGAGGGGCTGAACACGGCCATGCTACAAGCTAGCGGCCCCCCGTGGCTGCTAGTGGCAGTCGATCATCGAGGCGTGGACCGGATGGGAGACTACTCCCCCTGGCCGGATCCGCGGCTCCCGGTCGAGGCTCGGGGCCAACGCTATGGGGAGTTCGTGGCAGAGCACTTGATCCCCTGGGCACGGTCCTCTCTGCCGGTGCTGGACAGACCAGAGGATACGGCTATTGCTGGGTCCAGTCTCGGTGGCCTCATCGCGCTCTTCATCGCTTGGAGATACCCCGAAGTTGTCCGCCGCGTCGCTGCTTTTTCTCCCTCGGTCATGTGGTCATCGCGCCAGATCTTCCGCTACTGGTCTCGCCACCCCGGGGGGCTCCAACGGATTTACCTCGACACAGGCTCCCGGGAGTACTTCGAGGTAGGTGAAGTCACCCTCGATTACGGTCTGGACGTAGCCGAGTTCCACGGTCACCTTCAGGCCGTAGGTTACTCGAACCAGGAGCTGCGGCTAGTACGCGACCCCTTGGGCCAGCACAGCGAGCGCGACTGGCGACGCCGCTTCCCCACCGCACTCCGGTGGCTGTCGAGCGGATAAGTTCAGGCATGCTCTTGGATTAGCTCGATCAACCGCACAAGCTCATCTTCATCGCGATGGCGAACAAGGAAGATCGGTGAGCCCATGGTCTGCGCGATCCTGCAGGGTACCTGGGGTGAGGCCATGAGAGCGGGCCCCAGCAGCCGGGGAATCTCTGCCTCGGGAACTCGGTAGCGACGATCAGGACGGCGAGCAATGTGAGCAGCGTGGTAGCGCGCCTCGTAGGAGAAATCACTCACATCGTCGAAGGTGATCACGCGAGCCCAGAGCCGGTAGATATCTACATCACAGGCGTAGTTCATCAGATCCGTGGTGAAACCGCCAGGAGGGCGTAGGTTGATCTCCAGAGGGATGTACTCTCCGCTCTCTGTCTCGAAGAACTCAGCATGAAAGAACCTGGCTCGTAGCTCGAATGCCTGCACCACCTGTATCCCAAGGGACCGGAGCGCCTCGGGAATCTGACGCCGGGTGTAGAAGTACACATCAAGCTGATCGCGGATCAGCTCCATGACCCCGTCGCGGTAGAGGAACGAGACGGCGAAGATAACGTTGCCATCCTGATCGGTGAGTCCATCGAAAGTCGTCACTCTCCCCTGGATAAACCGTTGCACCACGAAACCCGCAGGAAGCTTCTCTAGCGCACGCTGCAGCGCTTCTGAGTCGTCCACGCGATACGTCATCTCCGCGCCGACACCGATATCCGGCTTGAAGATCAGCGGGAACCCATGCTCCCTGGCGAAGGCCTCCACCTGCTCTCGGGAGCGGACCAACACCCCAGGAGGCCCGTGGATTCCTGCTGCCGCCAGTACTTCGCTCATCCCCGATTTGCTCCGGTAGCGCTGGGTTTCCCTAGGACGCATCCCGGGAATGTTGAAGTCTTCCCTCAGCTTGGACTCTGCCCCCAACCAGTGCTCGTTGAGCGAGTCAATGTGATCGATGCGCCCATGGCGGTGAACGAGGAGCCCTAGCGCCCGTAGCAGGTTGTCGTAGCGCTCCATGTCCGGGACATACAGGTAGTCGTGAAGGGTGCCGGAGAGCTCGCTAGGGAGGGCCCTAGGAGGCGTATCTCCCACCCCCAGCACGGTGACCCCGCGCTCCCGGAGTGCGCGACAGAACAGCCAGTACTGCGGAGGATACTGCGGAGACAGAAAGACGACATTCATGAATAGGTCGTACCCTAGCGGACCATGCCTGCCCCCGAAACCCAACCATGCTCCAGCAGGCGTGGACCGCGCTCTGCTCCTTCCTCTCGCAAACCCTCATCCTCGCCCTGTTCTAGCAAGCGTACCTCCGTCAACATGGCCACATGGCAACCCACTCTCCAGGAGCTCCTCAACAAGGGAAGTCTCCCTGATCTTCGTGCCCAAGAGCTCCCACGGCACAAGTACAAAAGTACTGGCTTGGGACTGGGCCGCGGCATCACCCGTGTTCAAGGCGGTTGTCTCCCCGCTAGGATGGGATGAACTTGGTTCAAATCGGTGTACGCTCGCCAATCACATTCCGCTCCAGGTAGGAGCGAACTTCGGAGAAAGTTGCGAAGCGACCAAGAGCAATCATCATCTTGGTGACGGCGGCCTCGACGGTGAGATCGCCGCCGGAGATGGCCCCAGCACGGACGGCGGCAAGCGCGCCCTGGTAGCGCTCTAGCAAGACAGCACCTCGGAGGCACTGGGTGACAATCAAGCAGGGTACACCACGCTGAGTAGCCTCCTCAATGACGCTGACCAGAGAACCACCCAGCATAGGGAGGTTGCCGGTTCCATAGGCCTCCAGCACCAGGCCCCGGATGCCCCGATCGAGAGCATGGAGCAGCAGTGCCGGATCGAGGCCAGGGAACACACGGACGACCAATACCCGTGGATCCAGCCGATCGTCGAAGGGGCCGAGGGGACCGCCGGGGAGCAGCAAAGGATGAGCAATATGTTCGGTAAGACCCAGCTCCACCAGAGGGGGAAAATCTGGCGAGTCGAAAGCATCCATGGAGTGAGCGTCCCGCTTGGTGACGCGGGTTCCACGGAAGAATCGGCTAGCAAAGGCAACCCCCACCTCCGGCACTGGGAGCGTTGCTACACTGAAGGCGTCCACTAGGTTGCCGCGAGCGTCGGTGCGAGGTTCGCCGATGGGTCGTTGGGCTCCAGTGAACACCACCGGACGAGGTACCGGACCCAGCAACAGCGCAGCAGCGCTGGCTGTGTAGGCCATGGTGTCGGTGCCGTGGACCACCACCACCCCATCCACCCCAGGGCGGTCCAGCGCTCTGTGAATCGCTCGGCTGATGGTGATCCAGTCGGAAGGTTGCATATCGGCGGAGTCGAGGTTACACACCACCTCCACATCTACACGAGCGATACGCCGGAGCACTGGGAGTTCGCTCAGTAGATTATGGGTATAGGCGGCTGGCTCCAGGGCCCCGCCTTCTCCCTCCTTCATCAGCAATGTGCCTCCTGTCAGGAGGAGGACTACACGCTTCTCCATCAGAATGTCCGCTCGCTCACATATACGTTATCACCGGCTTGAAGCGGAACGTCCGAAGTACGCCCTTCGGAGATTGCATCCACGGAGAAGGAGGCAGTCACCCGCTTCCCGTCCACCGTGCGTCGAGTGATGAGCACTGCCGTACGGTTGGCCATGGTGGTGAAGCCTCCTGCATTGGAGATCACCCGCAGCAATGTGAGCCCTGGTGTGTAGGGGTAGTCCCCGGGCTTGCTGACCGCTCCGCCCACCGTAATCCTCTTGGAATTGAACTCTTTGATGTTGACGATGACCACCGGGTCTCGCAAAAACTTGCCATCAATCAGGAGTTGCCGTAGGTGGGAGGCCAAATCCTGTGCTTCGAAGCCTTCGACATTCTGGCGGTGGAGCAGCGGGAGATCGACAGTCCCATCGGAGGCCACGGTGTACTCCTTGGGAAAGTTCTCACCGACCACGATTAGCTCGAAGCGATCCCCAGGGCCTAGGGTGTAGGTATTGTTGGGAGGAGGCAACGATCCCCCTCGTACAATCGTTGGGGAGCATCCCACTACTAGGAGTGCTCCCCAAAAACCACCCAGCAACGCGCGACGAGCAATCACAGCAGGTAACGTAGCCCCAGGGTTAGGCGGAATCGGTGGAACCCAAGGTCATCGGTGATGGTAGGATCGAATCGGTTGACCCGGATCGGTTTGTCCGTGATTTGGCTCATGTAATCACCGTTGACAAAGAGCCCAACGTGTTGTCTGGGTAGGTACTCCATGAACAGCGTGCCTCCTACCGCAAGGGACGAGAAAGGGGTATCCCGCGGGGTACCATCCTCAAAGTAAGTGGCCGGGAACCCTAGATGGGCAACACTGAACTGAATCGTGGAGCGTACTCGATGGGCAAAGAAGTAGTAGAGTGCCATGTAGGCACGATCCCGATTGTAAAAGTTGCCTATATAGCTCTGATTCGAGTCTCGTATGTAGCCGATCGTCAACTTGGTCGGGTATGTCCGAATCACCTCCTTGGTATTCTTTGGAGGAGAAGACAAAAAGAACCGAGCCTCTGCATGAGCCATCAGACGGTCAAAATCCTGCCGAGGTGCGCCGTTTTTGGATTCAAATACCGAGGTTGTCCATCCAAGTGCTGTCAGAAATCCAAATCGGTAGGTGAGAAGACTGTTAACTCCAACCCTTGCAGCAAAAACATCCCCGTCATTTTGCTCTGTTGGATTAGTGTATCTGATAAAAATCAATCTCGAATCTCCAAACAATGAGGTTTGAGGTAGGATTTGCCAATTTGCGTTCGAGCGAATGATATGGTTGAAATTGTTATAACGTTGGAAACGATCCGCCTCAAAATAGTTATACATCATGTCATAACCGATCACCTTCCAGACAAATAGCCCTCCTCCCGGTGTCCAAACTACTGTGCCACCAAGAGAAGGGTTTGTGCGGTTGAAGGTAGCGGTCGGATCGCCCAGATTGGAGGGTTGAATGGTGCGGGTGGCTGACCCATGGAGCTCGCCGCCCCACCGGGCATCGGGGGCGATACGCAAGCGCAAGTTGCTTGTAAAACCAAAGTTCCGGTGGCTTGTAAGGTCTTCTGTGGGACGACCCGACTGGGTAGGCCCTTGGATAAACTCAAGATACGATAGAGAAGCACTTGCCGATAGAGCATAGGGAGACTTAGTGGCCTGCTCAGGTGCTTGATCAGGTGCTTGAGTGTTAATTCGAATAAAGGGAGTGATTTTGATTGTGAAGGCATCACCCCGACGCTCATCGGCACTACCTGAGCGGAGAAACACGTTGGAGTCATAGCCCAGGGCTGCCGCCAGACCTCCCGTGTAGCGCAGACGATTTCGCTGAACACCACGGCCCTCTACAAGCTGCTCATCATTGAGCCAGATCTCCTCTTGAGCCATGGCATTGGTGGCGTGTAGTACTCCCACAGTTCCCCACAGCGCCCACCGTACAGCTCGTTGCACATTCATGTCGTTTCTCGGTCATTCCCATTAGGTCAGCGGAGATACCCTCACGGGGCGCCCTGCCCTGAGTCCGACGGTTCTAGTGGACTGCATCAGAGAGGCATCAGAGGGAAGCGCTAGGGTCCGAGGCAGGTGGCATGTCCATACCCCAACCTGGGGTATCAAGGAAGGCCGGTGGCTGCCCGTTGTCCTGAGGGAGCTCGGGATCCCGTGTCATGGTACTCTTGGTTTCTCCTAGGAAGCTGAGATCCGATCCGATACAACCTGCGGCTTGAGCTTGAGCTTTTTCCGATTCTTCCCGGTGTTTTTGAATCACTAGGAGAAAGGTTGCCGCCTGGTCTGTATCTTTAACACGAAGAGCTCCTTCCAGCAGAGGCAATCGATCTTTGGCCGCTTTTTCTCGAGTTCGAATTACGCTCAGCTTATCGCTGAGGCAATCGACCTTGACTGCGTCTCCCTCGTCGGTGGCCTTTTGGAGCTTACCCTGAACATCCATGGCGGCCATCTCGATGCGCCCCATAGCACTAGCGGCCTGCTTTTGTATCTCATCAGGAGACAGAGGAACAGTGGCGCGCGGGGGGGGGGGGGGGGGGGGGGGGGGGGGGGGGGGGGGGGGGGGGGGGGGGGGGGGGGGGGGGGGGGGGGGGGGG
>JANWXX010000016.1 GCA_025057345.1 Polyangiaceae bacterium
TGGGAATTTCGGCAAGGGGGATGGAGGGGGCAAGCTGCTCCCGAGCAGCCTGGATGGCCTGAGATGTGGCCAAAAGCTGCTCAACAGCCTGGGAGTCGGTGGCAGGCTCCTGGCTGTTGGGCATAGGCTCTTGGGTGATTTCTTGCAACTGTGCCTCCAAGCGCTGCACTCGAAGCGCTTTCTCGCTGGGGAGGGGGATCTTCTCGGAGATGTCGTCTGTCTTGCTGGTGCTCACTACCGAGCCCAGCTCGGCCAGAAGTTCGCGTCGGAGCTGAGCTGTACGGGAGAGAGGGGCCTCCTCCTCGGATTCCGTCTCTGCAAGAGCGGGTGCCTCTCCACTGGGGCGAGGGAGGATGGCCATCAAATCCTCCCGAGACATGACCTCCGTGGAATCTTCGGAGGAGGTGGCCGCGGGGGCCGGGGTAGAGCGATGCGAGGAGGGTGTGAGGGAAAGGTGGATAAGGACTTCCTCCAAGCGTGTGGCAAGCTGGGCAGCGCTGGCAAGGCGCCGGTTGCGATCCTTGATCAAGCAGAGGTCGACCAGGTCACTGAGGGGTGCTGGCACCGAGGGGACCACCTCCCGCAGCGGGCGATGCCGGGAAGTGAGGATCGCCGAGAGTACTGCGTTGTAATGGCCTGGGGGAAAGGGTAGCTCGCCCGAGAGGGCTTCGTAGAGAACTACTCCCAGAGCCCAGATGTCCGTACGATGGTCGATGTCGGACTGTCCACGCGCCTGCTCTGGGGACATGTAGAGCGGTGAGCCGAGGACCGAGCCTACCCGGGTGATCTCCAACGTGGCATCTCGCCCTTCCAGGATCTTGGATACCCCGAAGTCGAGGAGCTTGGGCACTACCTCACCGTTTCGAGTCCGGTGGAGGAAGATGTTGGAGGGCTTCACGTCCCGATGCACGATCCCTTGCTGATGGGCCTGGTCCAGCGCACTGGCGATCTCCACGAGCAGGGGGCAAAGCTGTATGGGTTCTATTTTACCCATACGCTCCAGCATGGCATCCAGACCCTCACCTCGGAGGAGTTCCATGACCAGGAAGGGAGCGCCTTCCAACTCCTCGGCGATGCCGAGGTCGTAGATCTCGACGATGGAGGGGTGGTCGAGTCGACCGCAGATCTTGGCCTCGTTCAAGAAGCGTTGAACGAGCGTGGGCTCCTCGGCGTACTCGGGGAGCATGAACTTGATGGCGAAGGCGCGGTCGGTGAGCTGGTTACGAGCAGCCCAAACTGCACCCATGGATCCAGAGCCGAGGAGCTTTTCGAGGCGATACTTCCCGCCAACAACGTCGTTAGGTTGGAGGTATTGGATCATCGCCCGTGGGGGGAGAGCCTACGGGTCTCCGGGGAGCCGGTAAAGATCTTGGCGAGGTGGGGTAGGGATGACAAGGGGCCTCAAGTTCACCCCCGTGGAATTCTCGCTGGAGATTACCACCAGTTCGGCAGGGTGCTTCATGTTTGCGAGCCTCCTCCTGGGCGCACACGAAGGCGGGCACTGGGGCTGGCAGCGGGTCTTCCCCCAGATGGTAGCGACTCAGTCCGGCACGAACCTACCTCGCTTGGTCGTCCGCGATCCCGTTGCTCTGCGCATTCACGGTACTCGTCTTCCTCCCCATAGGTCACGCTGGTGCCTGCGATGGCTCTAGGGGGTACAGGGGAGATACACGGTGGAAACGGACGTTGTGGTCCTCACTTAAAGTCTTCTTCTCTCGGCTGTGAAGTTCTACTAGCTATATCGGCATGCGAACGTTTCTTGTCTTGTTCTTTCCCCTGCTGACTGTTATGTGTGCTGCTTTCCTGGGCTGCGGAGACGAGGATCACACCACCACCGACGTCAACCAGGCTGCCGGAGGGCGCAGTGGTTCAGCCTCTGGTTCATCCGGAACTTCTGGACAGAGCGGTTCCGCCGGAGCTTCAGGAGAAGGAGGCGCCATACAAGGGGGCTCCGGAGGGGCTGAGGCAGGCAGCGGCGGTGTCGTAGCCGCTGGTGCCGCCGGCTCTGTCGGGGGGCCGGAGGGAGCGGGTGGTGGAGCCGGGAGTGGGGGCTCTGATGCTGGGGCCAGCGGGAGCGACCCAGGGCAGGGGGGGAGCGACGGGGGAACTGGGGGTACGGATGCCGGTGGAGGTGGATCTACGGAGGCTGGCGCAGGCGGATCCGGTGGTGTACACGACGGTCCCTCGGTAGCGTGGAAGGATAAGCCGACAGAGCCCTACTTCATCAAGTGGCAGATCGCCCTCGATTGGGTTTTTTTCTATGAGATCCAGCTCCAAGGGAAGCCCGAGGAAGATTTCCAACTTGAGGTGGAGCGCTGCCAGAAGCCTGCGGGTCAGCCAGAAAGCTGCAGCCTAGGGGGCAAGCAGCCGGCGAAAGAAGGCAGCGGGGCGATCAAATACGGGGTCGATCCGAGCCAGTATGCCGTTGGAGAAAATACGTACCGACTTGTCCTTCGGCTCTACGAACAAGATGATCTGGTTTCCATGGATGCGCTGAAGATTGTCGTCATTGCCGAGCCCTGATCTCGGCTGAATCGTTGTCGGCTTAGGAGTGCGTCGGAAGTAGCAGTTGGGTGGAGAGGGTTAAGTGGTAGTCAGGTGGGAGAGGGGTGGGACGTTCTTAGCAGAGGCATAGTCCGTCAAGCTGTCATGCGGGAGTACCCATGGGAAACGATCAAGTCTCCGAGACGAGTAAGAAGTTGTCGTGGCTGTTGAGGCACGGGGCGGGGAAGGCTGGGCTCTCCATGGATGAGGCGGGGTGGGCGCCGGTGGAGGAGGTGCTAGCAAAGCTGCAGATCTCTCGGGAGCTACTGGTTCAGGCAGTAGAGGAGAACAGCAAGGCAAGACTAGAAATGGCGGGTGGTCGGATTCGTGCTTGTCAGGGACACTCCCTGGAAGGGATGCCAGTCACTCGGGAGGCTTTGGAGGCGTCCTGGAGTGGGTATACTGGTGCTGGGCCGCTATGGCACGGGACGAGCGTGGATGCGGTTCCGTCGATTCTACGAGAGGGGATCCTGGCGGTTGGTCGTACCCACGTCCACTTGGCGGAGGCGACCGATAGCAAGGTGGGCAAGCGGGCTCGGGTTGATATGCTGCTGGAAGTATCCGTCGCAGGATTGAGGGCGGCCGGTCTAGGTATCTTCCGGAGCTCCAACGGTGTTCTTCTGGTGAGGTACGTACCGCCTTCCTGTTTGGTTGGGGTGATCGCACAGACTCCCTCCTGGCAGGTGCAAGCATCTTGGATAACTCGTTCTCGGTGTTCAGCTCACCCAGCCGATTCGAGCACCTCGTAAGTACTTGGAAGTGATGCTCGTGGGCGCAGTGCGTGATATCGAAGAGACTCTGAACATACTCAAGTGGTACGTTGTTGGAGAAGAAGTTGCTCCTTGCGTTCACGCAGATCATCTGGGGCTACTTTCATAGGAACAGAAGAACCGAGATCGACTCCGTTTCGAGGGTGGCTCCTTGCGCTGCTTTGTTCTCTCCTGGTGGCCCTCCTCCCGGCAGAGCGTGTTCTGCGTGCAGCCGCCTTGCTGCATCGGCATGGTAGCTCTGCGCCACCCTCAGGGCTCGGTGTCTACCGGGCCAACTCTGTCGAGGAGGAGCTGGAGGAGCTTGGTACCGATGGGAGAAGGGTTCGCGCTCGGGCGTATCGCCCTACGGAGCGGAAGGATGCCCCTGCTTTGGTGCTGCTCCATGGGCTCCACCGCCTCGGCGTGGATGAGCCAAGGCTCCGGGGGTTCGCCCGAGCCCTCGCTAGCTCTGGGGTGCTCGTTTACACCCCCGAAGTAGTGGAGCTTACTGACTACCGGATTGCTCCTGCCTCTATAGAAACCATTGGGAGGGCAGCAGTGCGGGCAAGTGAGATTACGGGTCGGAGTCAGGTTGGCGTGATGGGGTTCAGCTTTGCCGGGGGGCTAGCCCTGCTAGCTGCTGCGGACCACCGCTTCCGGGATAGCATCGCCTTCGTCGTCTCCGTAGGGGGTCACCATGATCTCGATCGCGTCGCTCGGTTTTTCCTCGAGGATCGGATCGCCACGGCAGAGGGGAGTGAGCTTCGGATGAAAGCTCATGATTACGGTCTGCTGGTGCTCCTGTATGGAGCAGCAGGAGATTTCTTCCCTGGGGAAGATGAAAAGCCTGCTCGGGAGGCCCTGAGGCTATGGTTGTCTGGCGAGCGGGAAGCAGCATGGAAGATAGCGGAAGGGCTCTCTCAAGCAGGGAGGAAGAAGATGGATGCGATTTTTGCTGAGAAGGGGGCCGAACTGGGTGAGGAGGTCAGGAGGGTGCTGGGCAAGCAGGAAGCGGCGATGGCTGCGGTATCTCCAGCGGGGAAGTTGAGAGGGGTGAGCGGTCATGTGTACCTGCTCCATGGCTCCGAAGATCGGGTGATCCCACCGAGTGAGGTGTTGTGGTTGGCTCGGGAGGTACCGGCCTCGCGACTGAAGGCGGTGCTCGTCAGTCCGGCGATCCAGCATGTGGAGCTCCAAGGGAAGCCCTCGTGGCTGGAGCAAGCTCGGGTGGTGGTTTTCTTGGCATCACTCCTGGATGCGGCGGAGAGGGAGCCGAGGCGGATATGGCTCTGTCCATGAACTGTCATCCAAGTGGGGCCATGCTGCCATGGCTGCTGCAGGGGTGACCCGGGGGTGTAGCAGGAGGTTTTCCCTCTTCTTGGTGAGTTGTCACTGTGCTGCCCTAACGTGGGGAAGCGACACCGAAGGAGGTGACCGTGGCGTACCAGGTTCGTAACCTAGAGAGCAGTGATTTCCCTGCCTTGATGCGCATGGAACGGGAGATCTTTGGTGCGGCCGGGGAAGAGGTACTGGGGCCTTACTATGTGCGGCTCTGTTGTGATTTCTTCTCCTCGAACTGTTTCCTTGTACTCAGCGACGGGGAACCGGTGGGTTATCTGCTGAGCTTCCTGAAAGGCCGAGAGGCTTACTGCTCTACCCTAGCGGTGGCTCCTTCCCACCAGGGAACCCGGGCGGTCCACCTTCTCATTCGCGCCTTTGTCCGTTCGATCATGGACCAGGTCGACGTCTGCTGGTTTACCGTCTCTGAGGAGAATCAGGCGGCTCGTGCGCTCCACCAGACCCTCGGAGCTACCGAGGTGGGTCGCCGTCACGATTTCTACGGTCCTGGTGATACTCGGATCGTCTCCTGCATCGACCGGGATGCGTTCCAGAAGCTTCGCCAGCGCTATGAGAAACTGGGGCTCGTTCCGCCTCGCCCTGCTCCCCGAGCAGAGCCAACAGTGCTTCTGGAGGCGGCCCAGTGACTACTCTGGAGGCTTTGATACCCTCCTCCTGGGCACCTCCGCACCCTGGCGTTCTGGTCCTCCACCGGGCGCTCCGGTTGGCGGGTCAGATTGCGGCCGGCTCGCTGCGGGGGTTTGTGAGCGCTCACGCCGATGCTCTTGGACGGGCACGTTCCCTCCAGGAACAGCTCCGGAAGCTTATGGAGATTCATGGTATCCAAACCAGCGTTGAAGGGGTGCCTCCTGATGGGCCAAGCGTCGTGGTGTGCAACCACCTCAGCTACCTGGATCCGGTGATCGTTGGCTCGCTGCTCCCCTGCGCCCCTATTGCTAAAGAGGAGCTTGGAGGCTGGCCGGGCTTTGGTTCTGCTGCTCGGAGCTTCGGCGTGATTTTCGTGCGTCGCGGTGACCCATGGAGTGGGGCACGAGCCTTGCTTCGAGCAGCTCGCGTACTGCGTCAAGGCGTCTCGGTACTGGCGTTTCCCGAGGGGACTACCACTTCCGGGGAGGTGGTGCTGCGTTTTCGCTGGGGGGTGTTCGGACTGGCACGGCGCCTCGGTGTCCCGGTGGTTCCGGTGCGCCTCGACTTCGAGGATACGACCCTAGCCTGGGTGGGGAGGCAGCTTTTCCTCCCTCACTACCTCCGCACAGCCGCGCGTCCGACTTCTCGGGTACGGGTACGCTTCCTCGACCCGATGTTTCCTCGACCCCATGATGAACCCCGTCTCCTGGCCGCTCATGCACGCCAGCTGATCTTCCGAGCACGCTGATGCAACAGCCCGCCTTCGCCTACGTTCGTCACGGGCAAACGCCCTTCTTCCGCCTCCCCACTCGCGATGTTGGCGTTGATGCGGAAGCCTATCGAGGTATCCAGGCAGTATTGCTTGGCGTACCTTACGACGGAGGTTGTACCCACCATCCTGGCGCTCGTTTCGCCCCCTATCATGTGCGAAGGGTCAGCGCGACAACGCAGAGCTTTCATCCATCCCACCGAATCGACGTATTTCAAGCACTCCGGTGTGTGGATGGAGGCAATGCGGCACTCCCACCCTTCGCTCCGGCGATGGCCCGAGAGATTCTTCAGCAGGAGATCGGGGCTATCACTTCCGCCCGGGCGCGCCCCTTCGTGGTGGGAGGTGATCACTCGATCACGCTTCCGGTACTCCGTGCGCTTGCGGAGGCTCATGGCCCGCTGGCTGTGCTCCACATCGATGCTCACCTGGATACCAGCACCGGGGAGCTCTGGGGTGATGCCTTCCACCACGGAACACCCTTCCGTCATGCCATCGAGGAGGGCCTCCTTGCCCGGGATGCACTTGTGCAGGTGGGGATCCGCGCGCCCTGGGGTACTCCGGAGGAGGATGCGCTGGTAAAGGGGTATGGAGGTCGTATCCTGTCGCCCTTCGAGCTTCAGGATCCACGTACTCTGGCTCGGGAGCTCCGTGGTCACTTCGGGGGTCGCCCACTCTACGTCAGCATTGATGTGGATGGGATTGATCCTTCCTTTGCCCCCGGTACAGGGACACCGGTCCCCTGCGGACTCACCCCCCGGGAGGTCACCTCACTACTCCGGGGCCTTGCTGGCTGCCGTCTTGTGGGTATGGATGTGGTGGAAGTCTGTCCCGCCCTCGATCATGCGGACCTGACCTCGCTCCTGGCTGCCCATCTGATCTTCGAGGGCTTGGCGCTAGCAGCTCTTGCCGGTGAGTAGAGCGAGGGAGAAGCCTGGGGGCTAGTGGATCCTCGGTGAGGGGGTAATGCCTTTCGATCACTGGAGGCTTGTCGGTGCAGCTAGGTCGGTCCAACGCCAAAGCTCCCGGAACACCGGGCAGCGTCCTGGCTCTCCGAGACACAAGGAGGCACGCCCTGCCTCCAGCTCTTCTCGTAGCTCTTGTCCACTGACTCCCCATGCTCGGGCGCAGGCCAGGTTCCGTGCTGCTGCCGCCAGCACCAGCATTGGCTTGGGGGAAGGGAGTATCAACGGCGATGGAGGGCGTGGGCAGGCCTGCCGGTGCTCGGAGCGAGCAAGATCATCGGTAAGGGAAAATTCACCTCCTGGAAGGGATCGTGCTAGCCACCCGTGCCCTGCTAGGACTACTGCGCCGCTGGCCTCCCCGCAGGGCAGAGGTACCGTGGCCCGGAATGGACCTTCCACCCGAAGATCGGGCCTCCCATCGCCATCCTCGTCGCTCGCCGCCAGGGGCCCCACCTCCCCAGCTATCCTTCGCGCAGGCTCATAGAGTTCAACTTGGTTAGTATGGAAAGTCCACACATCTGCCCGCTCATCAGCGATCTGGGCCTCGCGTCCGCAGGCGAAGAAGGCCCGGGATCTTCGGAGGAAAAGTTCGGGCTCGCCGTCGCTGTCCCAATCGTAGGCCAATGCCTGAACGATGCGGAGTGGGTGGCCGCCGACGAGATCCTGGAGGGTTGGTCCCGCGGTGACTACGCCGGAGGGAGAGACATGGGCAACATGCCACCGGATCTGGGCACAGCTCCCGCCCTTGCAGGAGGTCGCGTTGGCCTTCTCGATAGCGAGGGCCCAGGAGGTACGGTCGAGGCATCCGCAGGGGGTGCGTGTCAGGTCTGGAACCGGGTCCCCTTGTAGCTCCTCGCTTGCGGCCAAGGCACGATTCATTGCCTGGCGGGAGGAGTCTTCGATTTTCCGGCAGGCCTCCTCGGCGGCGGGGGTACGAACGAAGGCAGGAGGAGGGGGAGAGGAAGATGGCTGAGGAGGTGTGGCAAAGGGCGGCACTGAAGGGGCATAGGTGAGCGAGGTAGGTCGTGGCAGGGGAGTGGGCGGAGCAGGGGAGGAGCAGGCGGCCAGCAGGAGGAGCAGGAGCAGACGTCGCACAGGGGCAAGGTAGCACGCTCGGACGGCCCTCCTGCCTAGGCAGGCAGCTCATCCGACGGAGTGAAGCGCAAGGGAGGCTCGCAGGGCCATGGCCTGTTCCCACATGGCTTAGCGCGGCTTCTGGCCTTGTGCTGGGGTTCTCTCCCAGCGGATCAGCACTCCATCTCGTCCTGCCGAAAGGAGCCCCCCTACCTGAGACCAGCTCACCGCCGTCACCTCGTCTGTGTGGCCCCTCAGCTCCTCCACCACACGCCCGGTTTTCAGGTCAACTCGTCGGATCACACCATCCTGGCAAGCCGTTGCTGCGCTCCCTCCCTCGGGAGAGAGAGCTACTGACCACAGGCGCCCTCCAGGGAGGTCGATTCGGAACAGTCGCTCCGCGAAGCGCGCGTCGTACACCGAAAGGCCCCCCGTCTCTCCGCAGAGTAGGAGGGCTCCGTCTAGGGAGAAGGCCAGCGACCAGGCGGTACCTGAGGCCAACCGGCGCCATCTCCCGCGGCCATCCCCTAGGAAAATGTGCCCCTCCGCCGCTATCGCTGCCGCTTCGCCCTGGACCGTCAGCGCGCGACAGCCTACCAAACCTGGCTCCGTTGGTGTCATCCTCGGGATGATTGCTACCCGCCTCGTTCCCAACCCTAGCGTGGACATCAATGCCGACAGCGGCAACGACCATCGGCCGACGCCTCCCTCGTCCGCCACGAGCAGCGCGCCTTCCTGGAAGGCTAGCCCCTGGATCGCCCCAACCCCTTTCCCCTCGGCTCGCAGGTTTCCTCGCTTCGCCCCCCATAGCCTGACCAGGCCATCTTCCCCACCGGTCGCTAGCAAGGTCCCATCCGGTGACCAAGCTACCGTGTATACACCTCCCCCGTACTGTCCCATAGTCCATAGCCGCTCCCCCTCGGCGGTGTACACAGACGCGCTTCCGTTGCTGTGGCCAAGGACCCAGCGCCGACCGTCCGGCGACAGTGCCAGGGCCTCAATGCCTGGGTTCCCCACCTCTACCCGGTGCCTTGCCTTCGCCTCGGGCAGCCCCCACAGCACTACCTCTTGGTCTTCTCCTGCCGAAACGAGGCCAGCCCCTCCCGCTACGAAGGCGAGTCCTCGCACCGTGGCACGGTGCCCCTCCACAGCCCCCGCGTAGGTACCTCGCCTCCTGTTAGTAGGGAAGTTCCATAGTGCTACCGGCCCCTTCCGGTAGCCGACGGCTAGGCGCGGTGTGGACGGATCAAGGGCTAGCGCCGAGGGGATGCCGGGTTGGGGCTCCAGCTCGCCAGCGGGCTGGCCCTCCGGTGTCCAGAAGCTTATGGTACGCCCATGTGCGGCGATCACCAGGCCCCGCGGAGAAACCCGTAGGCAGGTGGCCTGAGCGGGAAGCTTCACCCGAGCAAAGACTTCACCGGGATTGGTGATGAGATCCAGAAATAGCAGCGCCGCCTCCCCCGGTGAGGTTCCGCAGGCACATGCCAGGAAGGTCATCCCCGGGGCAAAGGCCAGCGCAACGGGGGTTGAGGCGAAGGATCGTGTGAGATGAGGGCCATCCGGGGTGCGAAGGGCGAGGTCACCCTCCGGAGTGACCCAGGCAGCCCACGAGGCATCCGGAGCGAGCGCCACTGGGCCCGAGGTGAGAGCTGGTCGCGGGGAGGCCAGAGCGGTTCCTGGGCCTTCCAGCAGCAGGCCTGCCGGTGTGAGTACGGCGATCCGACGCCCATCTTCGCTGGCGGCAGCTCCTGCGCAGGGGAAGGTACGACTCCAGGCGGGGTGGTGTGCCCCCCAGTCCCACTCCTCCAGTCCACCAGGGGACCACCTGGCGAAGCCCCGTTCACTCGCCCAGAGTAGCCCGCCCAGGCGCCCTCGCAGCAACCACCGGGGGGCAAGGGGCCGAGCCGGAAGAGAAGTGTTCGTCATGGTTCCTTCAACTGCCCCTGATCGAGTCGAAGGCGGCGATGAATCCCGGCATGTTCGATGACCCTTGGGTCATGGGAGGCGAGGACCAGCGCTGTCCCTTGCTGAGCAAGGCCTTCCAGGTCATCGAGGAGGGCGGCGGCACGATCGGCATCCAGGTGGGCGGTGGGCTCGTCCAGGAGCAGCAGCGGTGGGTTACGGATAAGGGCGCGAGCCAGCGCAATCCGCTGACGCTCACCCCCAGAGAGCCCATCGACCAAGGCTGTGGCGTAGGACTCGACACTGAGGCGGGCAAGGGAAGCGAGGGCGAGTCGCTCTGCCTCCCGGGCTGAGATACCGTCAGGGATCAACGGGAGTGCAACGTTCTCAAGGACGGACATCCCCGGGACAAGGGCGAGATCTTGGAAGAGGTAACCGACCTTGCGGCGGCGGATCTCGGCACGGTGCTGATCCCGCAGGCGGGAGACAACCTCGCCGTCGAGGAGCACCTCGCCGCTGCTGGGCAGGAGCATACCGCCAAGGACGCCAAGAAGAGTAGTCTTGCCGCTGCCACTGGGGCCGAGGATCACGACCATCTGGCCCCGATCCACCGAGAGGTCGATGCCCCGGAGCACATCTCGACGCCGCTGTCCGTCGCGGACCCAGCGGGTGACGGCGCGGGCGGAGAGCACCGGTTCAGCCTCGCTTCGGCAGGGAGCCGCGGTAAATGTTTCCCGCCTGCCAGGCTACTAGTCCCGGGGGAGCTACCCTGGAAATTAGCGCTGTCAGCCTGTAGAAGGGCCCCGGGACGAAGAAGGTCTTGCGCGCCCGGAACCCCTCGATGGCCAGGCGAGCACACCGGTCTGCAGGCATTAGGAAGGCCTTCAGTGACGAGGAGCTGGAGGTGATCCCACTCTTCTGCGCCATCTCCGTGTCGATTCCGCCGGGAGCAAAGGTGGAAATGGTGACCCCGCGACCTCGAAGCTCCTCCGCAAGCGCCTGGCCGTAGCTGTTGAGGAACGCCTTGGTCGCCGCGTAAGCCGCTTGGTAGGGCAGTGGAGATATGCCGGCTACACTGGATACGAGCATGATCCCTCCGCCATTCTGTCGCTCCATCAGATAGCGGGCGAAGGCATTGGCCAGCCGCGTGGTGCTCATGAGGTTGGTTTCCACCAGCGCCCTCAGCTCGCTGTCAGGGATCTCCAACGCATGCCCGAAGAAGGTCACCCCTGCGTTGAGGATGGCTGCGTAGAGTTCCTGCCCTCGAGTGGCCTCGTCGATGACCCGGTCCACATCCTCTGCACGAGTCATGTCCGCTACGATTCGGGTCACCTGCACCCCGTAACTCCGCTCCAGCTCTCCCTGCAGCTCCTCTAGTCGTTCTCGCCTCCGGGCCACGAGTACCAGGTGGGCTCCGTGGGCTCGCGCTAGTTCCCTCGCCATCTCTAGGCCCAACCCTGACGAGGCTCCTGTGATCAGTACGTGACGTCCTCGGAAATCCATGGCTCCCATGAGCAGCGGTCTACTCAGCTCAGAAGGTCGTGGCGAGGGAGATTTGAACAGGGGGGGTAGAAATGGGCACCCTCGGGGCGGGAGGGAAAATCGTGCGAGAGTGGAGATACGCAACGAGGAATCCTGAGGAAGCTCCCAGGAGAAGACCGGTGCTGGTGTCTACCCAGGAGTGGGCCCCGGCGAGGGGCCGGAGCGCCACCATGGCGAGGGCGAGGGTGCCGGTGACCAAGGTGAGAGGGAAGAAAGTAGGGTTGCGTCTGGTGGGTAGGAGCCAGAGGCCCGCGGAGGCCCCGGCAAGGGCGGCGAGGGGAGCGGTGTGGCCGGAGGGGAAGGAGCGATGCGCCTCGTCGAGGCGATCTTCGGCGCTGCGGTGGCGCTCTCCCCGATCCGGGTCACAGTGCGAGCGACTGTCATCCCAATCCCGAGGGCGGCAGATTCCAGCGGCATTCTTGGCGACGTGGACGAGGGCAGAAGCAAGCATCACCGACTCAGTCAGTACCAGCGGTGCACGCCACTGGTCGATGCCATGGCGTCCCATACCGCGCTCCATGGCCTTGGCCATGGCAAGGCTCCCGAAGATGCCAGCGGAAACCACCGCGTCGGACAGGATCTCGAAAGGTTCGCTTCGAGGGCGGTGACCTAGGCCGTCGAGGGGTGCACGCTGGGCCAGGCTGGGCTTGAGGGCGAAGGTGCCCACCAGGAAGGCCGCTCCAGAAGCCGCTGCAAGCCCAGCGTCTAGGCGCCAGTCCCCCCGGAGGAACGTAGTGGTCTCGCGTTGCTCCTGGGCGGAGGCTGCTCCTGGGGCTAGGAGCAGTGCCACGAGGAGAGCAAGGACGAGGCCGCGCATGGTTTAGGGAGCGGTGAGGCAGTCGAGCTTGAGGGTACGCATCTGGGCGCGCATCCCACCGGAGAAGGTGAACACAACACCGAGCCAGTCTTCCTCAAGAACTGTCAACGCAGGGGGCGCTTCCACAGAATCTTTGGTATTTTCAGAAACTAGCAACAAACCATGCCCGGCGGGGATCCCCCGGGCATTCACATGGACCAACGCCGGGTTGCCTGCTTTGGGATCTGTTCCGCGGAGGAACAAGAGCGCTGCACCCAGCCGAGTCGTCACTAGGGTCGGGTGAGTGCCCCGGTCGATTCGCCGGGCTCCTTCAAGGGGCTGCAGATCTTTATGGAAGGCCTGAACGATCACCTCATCTCCCTGGTTTCCCCCCTCAACCCAGGCTGCTAGTACCGTGTCGCCATGGAGCGCCAAGGCCGGTTGCCGGGCAGTGATGCCTGGGGTCGAGAGGATCCGATGCGATTCCAGTTCACGGCCGTTGCTGTCAAAGGAAGTGAGAGCAATCACAGAAGGTTTGCCGTCCCCCAGGGTATCCTGCCAGGCCAGATAGTAGCGCTCGGATGAGGCGACGACTGCAGGGTGGACAGGTCGCACCGCCTGATGGGTAGCACCGATAGCCTTGACCTCCTCGGCAATCTGCTCTCCTGGCAGAAAGGTGAAGAGACCGAGCTGGGAGGTGGGTTCCATCCCTAGGGGGGCGATCCCTAGCAGGGGACCTTCCGGTGTCATCCGGAGGATGGCCACCCGGTCCGCCTCTTCGACGGAGATAGCGGCAAACCGGGCAATCTTGCTTACTGAAACTGTCCATCCGGTATGGGTGAAGACTAGCCCCTTGCTGTCGAACCAGAAGACAACCCAATCCTCCCTCCGGGGGAAGATCCAGGTCCGGAGAAATCGCGCTTTCCCCAGGCCGTAGGAGGTGGAAACAGAGCGGGTTTGGAGGTCGTAACCCCCAAAAGCAAGTTGACCTTCTCCTCTGTTCCCGGTGCGCAGGAAGCGAATAGCGGACATTTCCTTGCCCCGGGCGGCGACGTTGACGAGGCCATAAGCCAGGTTTTGGTCCAGCTCGCGGCCGTAGGCGGGACAGCCTTTGCGGCTCTCGGGGGCGTTCCAGGTCGTGACACCGCCGGTGGGGGGACCGGAAGGAATCGCAGACGCTTGGGAGGCAGAGGCTGCCACGACTATCGAGGTCGAAGCAGATGGAACTGGAGAAGCGGAAGGGGAAGGTGGGGAAGCAGAGGTAGAGGCGTAAGGAGCGGGGTCTGTTGAGACCCGATTGGAGCGTGGGCAGCCGGAAAGCAAGCCCAGCATCATGACCATGACGACCCAGCACCTCTCCGGAGGTTTCATCTCGGGTCGGATACTAGACTGCAGCGGCCAAGGCTTGCGAATTTGATTTGAGTAGCAAGGGGGCTAGCCGTCGATGGCCTTCCTCATGCTCGCCTTGAGCAAGGCGATCCCATCAGGTGTGTAAAAGTAGGGGAATTTAGGGTTCTGGCTAGTGATCTCGGGGCGGACCGTCCCATCAGGGGAGAGGAAGAAGATCCGAGGGACGTAGCCGCCATAGGCGCCGACCTTGGCGCTCAGCCAAGAGGCTCCCTCGTCGTCGGCGTCCTGGCGAATCATCACCATGCGCCCAGCAAGCTGCTCTATCTCGCTGTCCGCGAAGACCGCCTTGAGGTTGCGGCAGTGGGGACACCAGTCGGCATACACCAGCAGAAAAATCGGTTTGTTGCTCTCCCTGGCCAGCTTCAAGCCCTCCTCCCAGGAAGACCAATGAATCTTGTCATCCCATACAATCGCGTTCGCTTTGGCCCGGGTGTGCTTAGAAGGAGCAGAAGTCGGTGGATGGGGAAGGTCAGGCTTGGGCGGAGCGCTGGGCTGCGTTCCCTGCGATCGACTCGGAATACGTTCGTGGTCAGCGTTGAGTGCAGGATCCTTGCAAGCAGCAAACAGGAGGGGAAAAGCCAGCCAGGCGAATCTCATGAAGCTCCTCAGATGCGGGAGCATACCGTTCCCTGCCTACGGTTCCAGGATTTCGTTGTCGAGCTACCAGCGAGCACAACTGAGGCATACCATGGGGCGCATCTCCTCGCGACGCAGGGCCGTCCAGGTGGCCTCCCCCGCTTGCCCCTCGTAGCGTTGTGCCAGTGCCTTGGCAGCTTCCTCGATCCGGACTAGGCGGCGCTGGAGATAGCGAAGGTGCTCCTTCTGCCACTTGTCGAGTGCTCTCCCTTCCGGTGAGGAGGGGGGACAGAGGGGAGAGAGATCCCGGAGATTGCTGGTAAACGCCCGCAGCTTATCGGCAAGCGGCTTCAGGGTGCTTTGGCAGCCATCCTGACACTCCCGAGGGAAGCTTTGCTCTATCTCCTCGATCTCCCTACGCATCTCGCGGAGGAGCTCTGCGAGGTCGACTCCTATCTTTCGGTACTTCCCTACTTCGAGAGGGGGTTCCAGCGAGGGAGGGGGTTCTTCTGGAGGAGGGAGTCCTGGGCCCTCGGGGGAGGGAGTCAGTGGGGTACCACCAGCAAAGGCCTCAGGCATCAGGGCGGTAACAGGTGGAGGAGCGGTGCCGCCTTGGCGCTCACACCCTGCCAGCACCGCGAGGGCGGAGGAGAGAAAGACCGCACGGCGCCGGAGGATCTGTTCCCGATCGTTCATCGAGGGGATACTGTACTGCGACTGTCGTAAACCTCGGTAAAGGATCCAACGCTCTCCGAGAGGCCCCTGCCCAGGTTCGAGGCGATAGATCAGTGCATCGCGGGGAGGACGGAAGCCCTCGGGGCAAGGCCTTAGTCGGACGGACGTAGGCTCGACCCTAAAGATCTGGGCCAGCAATGCACGGGCCTCGTAGGCCGAGGGGGCAACGGCAAACACCGGGTCATCGGGAAGCTGAGTTCCACCGAGGGTTTGAAGCTGGAAAAGGAGGCCTGGTGTAGCCACAGCGGCAGCCTCTAGCACAGGCTGAGGCTCGGTAGGTGCTGCTGCAATCGAACCATGCCTCCGCTCGTTCATAGCCTGCCCTCGTTACCAGATAAGTCCGCACTTCTTGTGGAGCGCCCGAGAGGAGCCACCTTGGAATCTTCTACCCAGTCGCCGGTTGCGGCCTGACCGAGAACCCATGGGAGGTGTAGCCTGACAAGGTAGCCGGCTGCTTTTCGTGATTGACTGTGTAAGGCAGACTGCCTTACAGTGCAGTCCATGGCTTGTCGACCGCACTCGTTTGGGATGTTCATCCGAAATCAGCGGATTGCAGCAGGGCTGAGCCTGCGTGAAGTTGCCCGGGGGATGGGGATCACGGCGGTGTACCTAGGGGAGGTGGAGCGTGGGGTGCGGGGCCCCTTCGTGCGAGAGCGGTGGATGGATCTGGTGCGGCTGATCCCGGGGGTGACGCTGGATGCGCTGGAGCGCCAGGCAAACCTGTCAGGAGGGGTCAAGATTGATCTGAGCGACGCCCCGCCCGAGTACCAGGATCTCGGGCTGGCTCTCGCACGCCGGATTGAGCGCAGGGATCTGGAACCTACGGAAGTGACCTCTCTGCTGAGAATCCTGCGTGGGGACGCATGAGTCAGCTCCTCAACGAAACCGTGGTGGCGGTGCCACCGCTGTCGCTTCGAGCGATTGAGGAGCGTGCGGCAGAGATCCGGGCTCTGCTGGTTGCTCTTACGAAAGTGTCGGGATTGGCCTTGCCCTGGGATGAGCTGGTGGATCGGCACCTACCTAGGGTGGGGCTGCTGTTTTACCCAGCATCCGCAGCCGAGTTGGGAGATCGGGAAGCAGCCACAGATCCGTCCGGAGAAGAGGCAATCCACATCTTGATGCGTCCGGAGCTCTACGAAGCCCTCACGATCCGTGGGCCAGGAGGGAACCGGGCCCGAGCTACGGTAGCTCATGAGCTAGGTCACGCGGTCCTCCATGTCCCGTTCCTCCGGCGGCAGCGAGGCCGGGCACAGCCGTTGACGAGGGTGAGCCGAGCTCAGCTAGCGCCGTTCCGGGATCCCGAATGGCAAGCGTGGGCTTTTGCAGGGTGTCTCCTCATGCCTCGTTCCCAGCTTGCAGCTATCCGCAAGCCCCCGGAGGAAGTGGCACAGCTCTATGGTGTAAGCATTCCGTTCGCGGTGGCTCATTACGCAAGGCTCCGCTTGCCGGTGGGGGGGGCTGAGACCAGCCTTGGCTCCTCGCTCCTCTTGGCGCGGGCAGCACAACCGGCTATCGCGCGAGCACGTCGGGCAAGGTAGCCCATGGACCTGCTGGGCGACGCGCGGGGTAGGTCGGACAAGCGAGGATTGGAAACCGGAGCTTCCATGACAAACCAAGAGAGTGTCGACTGGCCAGGAGCGGCCCTGGTCGCACGGCTACCAGAGTTCCGGCGCCGGCGTGAACGGCGACAACCTGGACGGGGTAAGGCGACCCTGCTGCGGATCTCCCGGCTGACAGCTCTCAGCCGTTTCCTCCAGGATAGGATCAACGAGGTAGCCCGGGTGCTCCGCATGCCGCCACCCCGCTTCCGCATCGATCATCTAGGGCGTACAACGCTCGATGACCTGCCGGTGCAGCTTGACCTGCGCCAGATCGAGGCACTCCGAGGGAGCCCTTTTCCTCGGGTATGTTCCCTCACGCTCCTCCGGGCTTTCTTGGCGGGCCTCTTTGCTCCGCTCCTCAAGGGCGAATGGTTGAGGCGTCTGCTGCCCTCGGCCGCGGAGTGCCTGACAAGCATGACCGACTTCCTCGCCGGTTACGTACTGGCGGCCTTCCGGGCCACCTGCGAAACGCGCAAGGCGTTCCTCCAACAAATCGCCCCCCTCCCAGACAAACAAAACCCCTCCTACCAGGATCGCCTCTTCGCTTTCGAGCAGGGACAACTCGCCTTTCTCGCCCCTGCAACCTAAGTGCGTCCGCATGGTCGAGGACCAGTGTAGAAAAGTTCTGGGCATCGTCCCCTGAGTCTGCAAATCTTCACCCCTCGGATAGGGGCCGATGCAGTGTTATAGGCTCCAGGTGAGGAACATGTTTGGAGGGAAGATGAGCGAGAATCGAAACCGGAAGATCCCGGTTACCGAGCGGCAGTTTCTCTGGGTCCAGGATGACGACAAGGGAGAAGTGATCCTCCATGTCGGCCCGACGATGGTGTCGCCGACAGCGGCGGATCGGGTAGTATGCGACGACGGAAACGGAGGGTTCCGAGAAGATACCTCAGGGCAACCGCAGCGTATGATCGAGCTGAGCGACTCCCAGTATGCGGTGCTCCACAACCCGCTCTTGGAGCGAGAGGATGGTCCTAACGGGCGCTTTCGACCAGGACGCAACGAGTCTAAGGCTCTGCGCAACGGCACGAGGGCAATGATCCCCGGCCCCTGTAGCTTTTATCTGCGGCCTGGGCAGCGGGTCGAGGTGAGGGATGCCCACGAGCTGGCCTCGAACCAGTACTTGGTGGTCAAAGTGTATGGAGAGGTCGATAAGGGAGCCCCATACTACGAAATCACGGCGAAGAGTGCTGCCATCACCACCGCAACTGCCGAAGACATCACAGCTCCCAACACCCGAAGCCTTGCCACCGTGGCCCCAGTAGAGCTCTCTCGGGGGCAGCTCATCGTCATCCGTGGCTTGGATACCCAATTCTATATCCCTCCCACCGGTGTTGACGTTGTCCCCGATCTCTCCTTCGACGACCGGCAGATCACGGCTGCTGCTGCCAAGAAAATCCTCGGGACGATCCCGGTGACTCCCCCCGAACCGCCACCACCTCCTCTGGCTGTTCAGCAGAACGTGGAGCCGGAAGAACTAGTCCCGCCTCGTCAGGAGAGGCGCAAAGGCATCCCCAACATCCCTCCCCCCCAGGCTCCAGCTCCAGTGGCCCGGGTGGATCAGAGCGCTCGTAACCGCCAAGTGGTCCAGCGCACCCAGGTTGCCGATATTCTGGCTCCCCGGGACCAGGTCGACCTCTCCGACGACGAAGTGCAACACTTGCTCTCCAGCGACCTCCACAGGCAGGCGCTAGAGCGGGAGGTCCGCAAGCGGCGCCTCGTCCGTGAGGCGGTAGTGCTCGGGGAAAAAGAATTCTGCGTCATCCTTGATGCAGACGGTAAGCGTCAGATCAAGCAGGGGCCCGCTCGGGTTTTCCCTGGCCCTTACGATACCTTCCTCACCAAAGGATCCAACAACCGGATCTACAACGCTTACGAGCTGCTGCCGCAGCGTGCCCTGTGGCTCCGCTTCATCTCCCCCATCTCTCGCGAGCAACTCGTCCACCGACTGCCTCGTAGCGTCAAGCTAGAGCGCGACCACTACTACCCGGGGGATGAGCTCGTCCTCACTGGCGTAAACTCGTTCTTCTTCCCTTTCAATGAGATTGAGATCCTTCATCCGCTCACCGGCCAGCCTCATGTCGGCAACGATCACTCCGACGTCTTCATCGAGGCCATCGGCATCGATCAGAAGAGCGGCATCTACGTCCGCGATCTCTCCACCGGCGAGGTACGCCTCGTTCGTGGCAAGCAATCCTACTTGGTTGATCCCCGCAAAGAGGTCCACATCACCCGCACCATTTCTGCCGAAGACTGGAATCTCTGGATCACACCGACCGAGCCCCACAAGGCTACCCAAAAGGCCGTCACCACTCCCTGGGCCGTCTCCATCAACATCCCCCACAACATGGCCATTATGGCTGCTAGTGCCGACGGCCAGAGGGTCATCCAGGGCCCCTGCGTCGACCTCCTCCTCTACCAGGAAACCCTCGTCGCTCTCAGCCTCTCCACCGGAACACCTAAGAGCGACGCCCGCAAGCTTCGTACTGTCTTCCTTCGCACCGTCGGCAACCAAATCTCCGACATCATCCGTGTGGAAACCTCCGATTTTGTCCAAATCGATGTGCGCGTATCGTATCGGGTCAACTTTCACCCCGACTACAAGGAGCGCTGGTTCAACCACGAGGATTATGTCGGTGTCCTCACCGATCACCTCCGTTCCCTTGTCCGAAGCCGCTGCCGTTCCTTGGCTCTTTCCGACCTCTGGCCCAACCTCCCCACCATCATCCGGGACATCATCCTGGGCGAGCGTCAAGAGGGGGGCGGCCGCAAAGGGCGCCTCTTCGAAGAGAACGGCATGCACGTTGTGGAGGTGGAGGTCCTCACCAGTGAGATCCTCGATAAAGAGATCGCTCGCTTGCTGGAGAGCGTCCAGCGCGAGTCCGTCTCATTGCATATCAGCGACCGGCAGACTGCCGAGCAGCTCCGCTCGGAGAAGCTCCGCCACAACATTGAGCGCGAGCGCCTTGAGCTGCGCCGTGAAACTCAGGAGCGACAGGCTAAGGTCAACGAGATCCTTCGGTCCCTTGAGCATGATGCTCGCCTTGCAGAAATGCGGGCTAGCCTACAGGCCGAACGGGAAAAGGCTGAGATGACTGCTGTCCACAACGAGCTGGTATTGTTGGCTCAGCTCAAGCGCGATGCCCTCTCTCTCCAGGCTGCCCTAGAGAAAGCCCATAAGCAGTCCGTCTCTGAGGTCGAGTCCCTCCACCGCCGCCACGAGGAGGAGCTAGCCCACCAAAAGGCCCTCCATGAGCTCCAACTCCAGCTCATCGAAGCCCAGAGTCGTGCCACCGTCGCTGAGCGCCAAGCTATCCAGCCGGCTTTGGTCGAAGCTCTCACCGCCCTCGGCGACAAAATCCTGCTCAGTGAGGTCGCCGCGAACATGAACCTCGTCAGCCTCTTCAAGGGGAAGGATATTGCCACCCTCTTCAGCGACATCCTGGGCGGTACCAAGGTCGGGCAGACCATCGCTGCCATGCTCCCCGATAAGGGCGACAAGAAGAAGTGAGCCAGGCGCTGGGCCCATGCCTCTCGTGGGCCCACCGGCTGCTTTCTCCTCGCGTTGGTCTGCTGGATTCGATACTATCCGCGAGCGGTATGGTGGCTCGATGGTGCTCACCGGGTGGTCGCTGGAGGGTCAGGGGCATCCTTTGTGCCCTCGTGCTCACCCACTCCTTCCCCTCGAAGCTCCTCACCCTTCCTGTCGTCCACGCCGAGGAAGACGCTCGCACCGCCCGAGCCCGAGAGATCTTTGCCGAGGCGCTTCAGCTGGAAGGAGCCGGATCGTTCGCCGAGGCACTCAAGAAATTTCGTGAGGTGGCCGCCGTCAAGAGCACACCACAGGTGCTCTATCATGTGGGGTTTTGTCAGGAGAAGCTCGGTCAGTGGGTCGATGCATTGGGTTCCTATGCACAAGCTTCCCAGCTCGTTGCCGAGTCCCGTGGAACGATTGCTCCGGAGGTGAAGAACACGATCGATACTGCGCTCCAGGCCCTCGATGCGCGGGTTCCTATCCTCACCTTGAAGCGAGGAAAGGGTGCTCGCAACGCATCCATTTCCATCGATGGCCGTAAAGTCGCCGAGCCCAGCGAGCCGCAGCGCCTGATGCCTGGCAAGCATGTCATCCAGGCCCGCGCCAAGGGGCGGGACAATTTCCGTCAGGAGATCACTCTCGTGGAAGGGCAGAGGGCTGCGGTTGAGGTGACTCTGGATCTGCTCGACGATGGTACCGAGGCAGAGGTCGACCCCAAGGATGTCCTCGCAGCAGAGAAACCCAAACCTTCGAGCCGCTCCATCGCTCCCTACGTGGTCCTCGGTGTCGGAGGTGCCAGCCTTGCTGCATCCGGTGTGTTCTTCTTGCTGCGTAACTCTGCGGATAAAGAACTTAGGAAGGAGTGCGCAGGAGTTATCTGCCCCACGTCTGCGAAACCAACGGGGGACCGCGCTGTTACGATGAACACTCTCACGAACGTGGCCGTGGGGGTGGGCGCTGTCAGCATCGGTGTAGGGCTGGTCTGGCTCTTCGCCTCCGGAGGGGGTAGCAACGACAAGAGCGACAAAGCAACTCGGGTCCAGGTTATACCCACGTTGGAGCAGGGTCATCTCGGCGCGGGTCTTATCAGTAGGTTCTGATGCGTCTCCACGAATTGCCTGCACTTCCTCTCTTGCTCGCCTTTGCCTTGCCCTTGCTGGTGTATGCCTGCTCGCTCCCTGCGTATGTGTACGATGACGATGCTTTTGCTCGCGCCAAAGGGTTGGCGGGTGGCAGTGGGGGCGTCCTCGCAGGGAGTAGCAGCGAAGGCGGGGCAAGCAGCGGTGAAGGCGGGGCGAGTGGCACGACGGGGGCAGGCACATCAGGGGGAGGGGCGGCCGGTTTCGGCGGAGGGATAGGAGGA
>JANWXX010000170.1 GCA_025057345.1 Polyangiaceae bacterium
CATGGTCACCTCTCTTGTGGGAGGAACCCGAGATTTCATCGAGCACGGCACCAATGCGCTCGTTGCGGAGCAACCGGAGGATTGGTACACACATATCAAACTGCTCCTGAACGAAATTCCGCTCCGAGCCCAGCTTGCGCAGGCGGGGCGCAAGTTGATTGAGGAGCGCTATTGTTTGGAGGCACAAGGATCCATCTTCGCGGAGCACATTCGCAGTGCAGTAAGTGGTTCGTAGGCAGGGTCTATAGGTTAAGGAAGGGCCAAAAGCTGCAGGGGGTTAGGGGCAGCTGCCATTCGTGGTGCAGCGGATCACAATGCCTGCAGCGCTCTTTCCGGAGAGCAGCACACCCTCAACGCTGGAGGCCGCAACCCCGAAGAAGGTGCGGGCTGCGGGTAGTACCTGGGACCAATCTGGGGGTGAGGAGGAGGAGAAGCCTAGAGGCAAAGCCACCACGGCTCCCTGGGCGCTGGATAGGTCATCCTCACCTTTCCAGCCGCGGCCACCCACCAAGAACAGGCGAGTTCCGTCGGTGGCGAGGTCGAGGAGGACATCTACCTCGGCGGTAGGGTTCCAGCGGTAGATGTCCTCGACGGAGAGGGTTGTGGGAGAAACCCGTGCGGCGAAGCCAAAAATATCCCCACCATCGCTGCCGAAGCCAGCTACATAGAGGGCTCCTTGCCAGGCCAAGACGCTGCGGATCTCTGAGAAAGCCTCCCCAGCTTTGACTTGGATCTTGTCGCTAGGCTGGCAGCCGCAGGGATCCCCAGCACCGCAGGAAGCATCGAGGAAACGTCGGAGGTATCCTTGCCCTTCGGAGGCACCGGCGAGCCACACCGAGGTTCCGTCCATAACCACAGAGCGTCCCACGCTATTTTCTCCTCCGCCTCCTGGGAATCCGCAGTATTTCTGGCTCTCTGGCAGGCCCTTGACCAGCCAGGTTTGTGCAGAGCCGGGAGTCCCGTTCCAGTTGGCAAAGCCTCCGAACCAGAGGTTTCCCGAAGGACCGACCGCTACTGAGGAAAGCAAGTCATAGTGGGTGCTTCCGAAGAGGGGAGTACCGAAGAGGACGTGAAGGGATTTATCCAGGTTGAGGTAGAGGCCATCTCCCGAGTCGCCACCTGTTAGGGCGATGGTCCCAACAGCGTGGAAGGTGCCGTTGGCGAAGGAGATGCCTTCCAAGGCCGAGGAATCGGAGCCAGGGATGGGAGCCGAGGCCTCGTGGACTAGCGCCCCGGAGCAGACGGAGAGGGCTCCCACCCAGGGTACCCCGCTCTTGTGCCCTACCGTGTACGCCTTACCGTCCACCAGACGGATCTGTCCTACCCCAGTCATCCCCAGCAGGGTTTTGCTCCAGGTGTCAGAGCAGATCTCCTGGCACTGTCCATGAGGAGTGCATTGGCTATCTGGGGTGCAGACCCCGCAGGATACCCCGCACACCGGGTCCGGTCCGCATTGCCGTCCAGCACAACTGGGGGTGCAGATGGAGCCCCCCGCGCCTTCCGGATCACTGCCACCTATACCACCCCAAGAGCCTCCTGTGCCCCCGCTCGACGTGCCACTGAACCCTCCTCCCCCTGCACTTGCCTCCCCTGCGGCTCCGGCACTACCGCCGAAGATGGGGCCACCGCCAAAGCTGTTGGTCGTGCCTCCTGCACCGAAGGAGTTCCCTCCTTCGCCACCAGCCTGGACGCCTCCTCCGCCGGATTTCCCGCCTCCCCCTAGGCTTCCAGAGGGGAATGGGCTGGTGCCTTTGGTGCCCCCATCTGAACCCCCTGTACCTCCCTGTCCTGATGAGGTACCACCTGCATGCCCGGTGCTGTTCTTCTTGGGCTTTAGGTTGCTATCGGCGCCGGTATCACCCTCTGCTGAGGCACAGGAAGCCCCCCACACAACCAATATCATCCCAAAGAAAAACCACCGAAAGAGCAAACCGCAGAAGCCCATTCCGCCACTATATATTATATCAGTGCCTTAGACCGATGGTACAGAGGTCGGCGCAGCGACTAGGTAGAGAAAGGAACCGGTTTAGCGCTCCATGAGGATCCGCCGATCGAGGAGAGTTGGTTGGGTGGAGCCGGGGGGCGGGGAGCGATAGGTAAGCCACCAGATCCGGTAAGAGACGATACGATCCTCGGGAGGACGACCGGTAAGCTGGTGCCACCGGAGGAGGTAGCGGTCCAGATGGCGATAGTAAGGAGAGAGCTCTGGGCGACGGAGATGGAAGAAGAAATCACACCAGAGTTGGCCATAGCCCCAGGGTCCGGGAGGGTCTAGATCCGGCTCCTTGCCGGTGAAGGGGTCGATGCGACGCCCGGATGCGGTGGTTGCCTCCACGACCACAGTGCCATCCTCCCGGGGAGCCTCCGGGGCGAAGAGACTCCAAGTCTGGTGACCCCGCAGGTAGGCCACTGGCAGATCCAGGATGGCTACTGGAGGCGGGCGGAAGCGTGGTGGGATAATCCAGTTTCCCCGAAGCGCCGACCAGGCCGCTGCCAGCAAAAGGAACGCGGCCAGCGCTTCCCGCATCGTCAGCCAGGGGGCCCAAGGTTCGGGCCAGTGCTGCCGGGCGTCCTGCTCATGGTCAGGGCCAGCGAAGCGAGAGCCGACCAAGGCCCGGAGCCGGCGGTCGAGACGCTCCACCAAAGGTCTGGGAAGCACCAAGGCGTTGAGCCCCAACATCACGAAGGGAAAGACCCCAAGGTGGAAGAGTAGGGCAATGCTTCCGTGGAGGCCGGTGGTGAGGGCGACATGGACGGCGCGGGGTTTCCAGGAGCGACCCGGCCAGAGGACCAAAGCGGGGGCTGCTGCCTCGATGCCGAGGGTGGCCCAAGAGAGGGCAGGTGAGAGCCAGGAAGGCTCGTGCAGTCGAAGCCATGCAGCAAGGCCGGTGGCGATACGGTTCTGCCAGAGCACCCAGTGAACTGCCTCCCCATTCCTCCAAGTAATCCCGTTCTTTTGGATTGCATTGAAAAAGTAACAAACCGCGATCTGCAGCGGGATCGCCGTGACCGCTAGGGAGCGGTGAACCAAGGGCCCACCCCCTCTGCCAAAAGCTGCGTCAACGGACCAGGCACGCCCCATGGGGAGTAGCAAGGTCCAGGTGAGCACCAGCCCGAGGGTCATTGCCCCGGTGTTTTCTAGGAAGATGTTTCGATTGTTGAGGCTGGTGTAAGCCAGCAGACTCAGCACCTGAGCAAGTCGCGTGCAGTACCCGACCAAGTAGGCGATGTAGATAACCCCGATGAGGGTGAAGGCCACCGTGACTTCGGCCCTCGTGTTGAAGGGGTGAAGCAGGGAGAACCCTGGAGAGAACAAGGGCGCAAACAGATGCCCGTGGGAGGGCAGCATCCCGTCTTCGCTATAGAAAAAAGAAAGATACGGGAGTCTCCTCAGCAGGTCACCTAGGAGCACCAAGCCGAGCCATAGGCGCACCCAGCCAAGGAGCCGGACGTCGATCCGATCCAGTCCGAGCAAGCGAGGAGACGCTCACCCGCCGCCGGCACCTGCCTCGCCGGCAGTGCCTGCCTCGCCAGCGGCACCGCTGTCTCCTGCGATACCCCCATTGCCGCCGAAGAAATCAGGACCTCCTCCATAGGCCCCACCAGCCCCGATCATACCGCTCTCCCCGCCCTCGCCGCTGTTTCCGCTGAAGGAGGGACCCCCCCCATAGGCCCCACCGGACCCCGGGATACCGCCCTCGCCGCTGTTTCCGCTGAAGGAGGGACCCCCCCCATAGGCCCCAGCCAGACCAGCCATCCCCCCTTCATCACCCATCCCGCCGCCGCCCTGGCCGGACGTAGCCCCACCAGTGCCGCTGGTGCCACCGGTGCCGCTGGTGCCGCTGGTGTTGCTGGTCCCTCCGGTGGCCGTAGTTCCGCCGATGTTCTTGTCCTCCTTTGTATCGTCGTCTCCGCAGCCGATCTGGGCTACGGTGGCGGAGAAGGCGAAGATAGCCGCGCGCGTGATAGGTCCAGCGAAGCGAGCAAGGGGGCGGGGTCTTTGGGCAGTAAGGGAGGCCTCGCAAAAGGGGCATCTAGTCTCGGTGGAGCGCACATGGCACTGGCATGAGGGACAGAGGACAAGCGTCATGGACAATGAGGGTATCAGGATCGCTCCGGGGGTCCAGAGGTTTGCAGTGTATGGGAGTCCGGGGACAGCGGCTCGGCCACGATTTCGTACCGAGCGTAATCGAAGGGCTTGCCTTCGGCTGGCACGGCGAGGCGAAGTCGCTCTCGGAGGCCCCGGCGGCGGAGCTCGGTGGCGCGGTGGTAACAGTAGGGGTTGTTCCCGGGCTTTCCTGAGAGAACGTGGGCGGTCCAGGAGCACCCCCCCATGCAAGCCTCTGCGTAGTAGCAGGAGCGGCAGAAACCCCAGAGGTCGTCGACCGTGCGATCGCGCGTGAACCGGAGGGCGTTGGTCTGCTCCCAGATCTCCCGGAGGGAGTGGTCGCGAATGTTGCCGCCGACGTAATCGGCGGTGGGGAGCGAGGGGCAGCCCTTGATGTCGCCGTTGGCCTCAATGCCGATGAGCAGCTTGCCAGCCCCGCAGGAGCCGAAGTGGCCGAAGGGGCGGAGGATGTGCTCGTAGGGCCCGAAGTAGCCGATGTTGTTGGCGGGCCAAATACGCAAGCCCCGGGGGGTACCCTCGGTTTGGAAGCGAGCCAGCAACGGGATGAGATCCGCCATCTGCCAGGGCTCTAGCAGGAGGTCGGGATGATCCGCGGCGCGGCCCATGGCTACAGTGACCTGGACCTGCCAGACTTTGATCTGCTCATCGAGGAGCAGGGCAAAGACCTCCGGGAGTTCCCCAAAGTTGAGACGTCCGATCTGGGTGTTAGCTTGAGGAGACATCCCTGCTTCGCGTACATGGCGGATGGCCTCACGAGCAGCGCGGAAGCTACCCTGGACTCCACGAAGCCGGTCGTGAGTAGCCTCCAGACCGTCGATGGAGACGGAGAAGGTACGAACTCCTGCGGCGACGGCAGCAGCGACTCGTTCGGCCGTGAGACCACGGCCTCCGGTGGTGATGGTACAGGTCATCCCGGCTTGGACGATGGCCCGAGCGATCTCGGTCCAGTCGTCGCGGAGGTAAGCCTCTCCGCCGATGAGGGTCACCTCGCTCACCCCTAGCTCGGCCATCTGCCGCACCAGGTCGAGGCACTCAGCGGTGGTCAATTCGTCGGGCCTAGCCCGCCCCGCCCGCGATCCGCAGTGGTGGCAAGCCAGGTCGCAGCGCAGGGTGATCTCCCAGACGACGTAGGTGGGGCGCCAGCGTTGATCCACCGGGCGAGGGGGGCCTGCAAGGGGGAGGTTCCGCCGGGGAGGGTCCGCCATGGGGGCCAAGGGAAGCTTCTTGCCCATCAATGCACCACCGCTTCTGACCCCTCATAGATCTCTACGCGCTGGGAGGGGGGAGTACGCCTCAGTGCCAGCAGCTCGCCGGTTTCGCAAGAGGCAGCAAGGGTAGCGGAGCTGGTGGTAAGGATCCACTGGACCCGCGGAAGCACTTGGCGGAGCGTCGAAGCAATACGACGAGTTACAGTGGTTTCTTGGTGGAGCTCCACATCATCGATGAGCACTACCGCTTCTGCCTGATGCGGTGGGGTGTCTGGATAGGCAGAATAGACCGCACGGATCGTGAGCGCCCCAAAGGCGGCCAAGTTTCGGGTGCCGGTGGGCAACTCGTCAAAGAGAACCGCTTCCCCCGAGGGAGAGCCAAACAGCGGCTCGAAGGTCATTGGGTCGGCTCCAAGGAAGGGGTAGCCGGTCAGTCCAGTGAGCCCGGAGATCACCTGACGCATGGTTTGGTCCAACTCCAGGAGGCGAGCCCGTTGAGGGTGAGCTGGATCCCGTAGGCAGAGTGCTGAAGCAATCGAAGCAAAGCTGAGAGCTTGTTTGGTTTCGCGGGCTAGATCCCCCCGGGTGGCATCATCAGTGCTGTGAGTTGAGCGTACATCGTAGCGCATAATTGTCCGCTCTGGCGCTGTCAAAAGCACCGGTGTTCGGGAGAACCATCGCACTGAGGGAAAGTAAAGCAGCACAAACCCCCCCTCCGCAGCCCGTTTCTCCATGGCAGCCTGCTCCCGCCGGTGGAGCAATGCCACCTCCTCCGGTTCGTCCAGCTGTACGTTGGGGCTGAGAATCCGGAGAGGATGAGGTCGTCCAGGATCATCCTGACCCAAATGCCAGAGGGCCACTGCATGGCCTTGGCGTGAGGTCCGGTTACGGTGCTGCACAACGGCGTACCCAGGTCGGGTACTGGCGATGGCGGTGAGAAGGGTGGTCTTTCCAACACCACCCCCACCGAAGATAACCGAGAGCCGTCGAGGGGGGCCATCCTCCTCGGCGAAGGATAGGGAGAGATCGTCGAAGGGCCCCAGACCAACGAGCCGCACACGGGCAAGGTGCATGGAAAGATCTTAGCGCCACAAGTGCCATGGTCACAGGCGCCTAGCAAGATCTCGGAGGGCATCGAGGTTTTCGGCTCCCTCAAATAGGTGAGGGAGGTAGACGCGAGGAACCTTCAGTTCAGCGAGACGGGCAAGGTTCTGGGCTTGAACTGTCTCACGGAAGGAACGACGCGCACCAGCCGCGAGAGCGACATGCCCTGCGTCGAAAGGATTAAGAGGGAGCGGGCGAGTCAGTTCGGTACGCTCTGCGGGGCTGAAGAGGGGGGGGAGCATGGAATTGACGACGATGCGTTCGACGGGGAGCTGAAGCTCCTGGTGGAGGCTGGCAAGGAGCTCCAAGGTTTCGTTGACAGGCATATCCTCGGGGAGAGTCACAACCACAACGCCGGAGCGCTTGCTGTCCCGGAACATCTCCCAGGCTCGGTCCGCATCCCGGCGAAGGATCCCTGGAGGGACAAGGTCGACAATGACCTTGGGAACCCGAAGCATGTCGAGGCCGTGTCCGGTGGCGGGGGCATCCAGGAGCACGGTGTCGAAACGGTAACTGCCGTCCGGGGTTTGCTCGGTGGTATGCCACCATGCCTTGCCGAGCATTGCCCACTCGTAGAGCCCCGGCGTAGCTCGGAAGAAGCTACGGACGTAGCGGTTCTCGAAAACCGCTAGGTAGAGCGTCCTGGACTTGAGGATCATCATGCCGTACTCGGCCATGGCGACCGCAGGATCCATATTGACCCCCCAGATGTTGGGGGCGAGCGGAGTCACCTCCGCACCCACCGGAGCAACGCCAAACAGGGTAGAGAAGCGCTCCTTAGCGTTGCAAGCAGCGCACAGAACCTTACGGCCCTGGGCAGCGAACTTGAGGGCCAGCGCGGCTGTCACAGTGGTCTTGCCGACGCCCCCTTTGCCCGTGATGAACAGGAAACGGCGGTCGAGGAGCGAATTCATGGCAACCCGGGCCCTATAACCCCGCTTCTGGGGCGGGGACAACCGCGAGCCACAAGCCAAGGGTCGTGCTAAGGGGCACCCGTGGAGCGAGCAAACATCGAGGACTTGCGCGCTGTTGGTCTCTTTGGGGGCCTCTCCGATGAGGTTCTCGAGTTCTTCTCCTCTTCGACGACGCCGGTGGTTCACGGGGCTGGCAGCGAGGTATTCCGAGAGAATGAACCAGCCACGGCGATCTTCGTCGTCTTGGCGGGACGCCTCGAACTGACCCGCAAGGATCGTCGTGGCACCGAGGTACGGCTGGCTCTCGTTCACCCCCGTGACTGGGTTGGCGAGGTAGGCCTCATCGATATGAAACCGAGATCTTCCACCGTACGAGCCTTGGAAGACAGCCTGCTCTTGCCTATCCCATCGTCGCTCCTCAACGCACTCTACCGTCGCGACCTCAAATCCTACACCTTGTTCGTGCTCAATATCGCCAGGGAGATGTGCCGCAGGTTGCGGGCCGTTGATGAGATCCTCGTCGAGTGCGTCGCGGCAGGAGGCCAAATCACTCTCCCAGGGGACAACCCACCGGAAGGCTGACCTGCTCACACCGGCAGGATACCACGCTTGCGGGCGGGTCGCTCCAAACGCTTGTGGCGGGCCAACTCTAGACCCCAGGCGATGGCACGTCGGGTATCGCGAGGGTCGATGATGTCATCGACGTAGCCCCAACCGGCGACTTTGTAGATATCGATCCGCTGCTGAATTTGCTGGATAATCGCCTGCTTTACTTCAGGGGGAGGAGGCATGTCCCCGAAGAGTTTCTTAGAGGCGATCCCCACCATGCCTTCAGCTCCCATCACGCTGATCTCTGCGTTGGGCCATGCAACCAGCAAGTCGGGCTCAAAGGCGCGCCCCGCCATGACGTAGTAACCGGCGCCGTAGCCCTTGCGGACAACTACGGTGATCTTGGGTACAGTGGCGGCGGCCATGGTGTGCAGCATCTTGGCGCCGTGGCGGATGATTCCGGCGTGCTCAACCTTGGAGCCCACCATAAAGCCCGGGACATCCATCAAGTAGACAAGAGGGAGGTTGAAGGCATCGCATATTTGGACAAATCGGGCGGCCTTATCGGAGGCGTCGTTGTCAAGGATACCTCCTAGCCAGTTGGGCTGGTTGGCCACGATGCCGACGGGGCGTCCACCGATGCGAGCCAGGCAGGTGATAAGGTTGCGAGCAAAGCGGGGCTTGAGGTCGAGGAAGTCGCCGTGGTCCACCACAAGTCGAATCAGCTTGTACATGTCATAAGGCTTCCGGGTCGATTCCGGGAGCAGATCCAAAATGGCCTCTTCCCGCCGCTCCACCGGGTCCGTCGGGGGGAGTTCTGGTGGCTCCTCATCGCAGTTCGAGGGAAAGTAGGAGAGATACTTCTTCATGATCGCGATGCAAGCATGGTCGTCCGCCACCTCGCAGTCTCCAACCCCGCTCACCTCACAGTGAACCTTGGAACCACCCAGTTCCTGCTCACTGATGTCCTGGCCCGTCACTGCCTTGACCAAGGGAGGGCCTCCTAGCGCCATGGACCCGATGCCCTTGACCATCGGCACAAAATCCGCGAGTCCAGGGATGTAAGCCGTCCCTGCGGCACCGGGTCCCACCATCGCTGCTACCTGGGGCACCACTCCGGACATGTGTACTTGCTCCCGAAACAGGTGCCCTGATGCGGCGAATAGGCTAATCAGATCCTCGTGGGCTGCTGCATCGATGCGCGCGCCGGCGGAGTCGATGAACCACACCATAGGCCACCGCCCAGTGAGTGCCATGCGCCGCATGCGTGTGACCTTCTCTTCTCCGGTCTGCCCGATGCTCCCCCCCTTGACGGTAAAGTCATAGGAAGCTGCGCAGACCATCCTCCCATCCACCTTACCGAATCCGCAGACCACCGCGTCCGCGGGAGGGCGATCCGAGCCGTCCCCTGCGGCAAGCCCCATCTGCGTCCCGTGCATGCCGACTTCGAAGAACAGCCCATCATCGAAGAATTCTGCCAGCCGTTCTCGCGCGGTGAGCTTCCCCCGGCTATGCTGCTTGGCCACCTTGTCGGGGCCGCCCATCTGCCGAACCTTTTCGCGCCGCTCTTCGAGCTGCGCCACCAGCTCTCGCATGTTCATCGTCGTCGTCTCCACTCCTCCTGCGCTCCGTGGTTGGTTTATCTGCCTGTCCACACCGGCGCGCGCTTCTCTAGGAATGCCATCAGT
>JANWXX010000171.1 GCA_025057345.1 Polyangiaceae bacterium
GCACCCTGTCCGGAGGAGAACAGCAGATGCTGGCCATCGGACGGGCTCTGATGGCTCGCCCCTCTCTGCTGCTGCTGGATGAGCCAAGCCTGGGGATTGCGCCCAAGCTGGTAGCCGACATCTTCCGCGCGATCCGAACTATTGCTGCCTCTGGAACCACCATCCTTGTCGTGGAGCAGAATACTCGAGTGGCGCTTGGAGCTAGCCAGCGAGCTTACGTTCTCCGCACCGGTGAGCTGATCCGCACCGGCGCTTCCCGTGAGTTGGCTGACGACCCGGAGATCCAGAAAGCTTACCTGGGTGGCTTAGGAGGTATTTCCTAACTGAGTTGGCGCCTTCGACCTAAGGAGGGTTGTTCAGGTGGCCTCTACGTGCCGTTGGAGTCGGAATGGGCGGGAGAGGAACGCAAGATGAACGTGACGATCTCAGGGGCAGCACCTAGGCGGGCCGGGGGGCCGGTCGTACCCAAACCAGCATGCACGTAGAGCGTAGAGCGACCCCGACGGTAAAAGCCATAGGTGTAGCGGTAAGCGATGCGAGCCAGGTTGATGCGCTCAACCAGGAAAGGCATGGCAAGCTGCCCCGCATGAGTGTGTCCAGAGAGTACCAAGTCTGCTCCTAGGTCCGCTGCTCGATCGAAGAGGTTAGGGTCGTGGGCCAATAGTACGGTGGGAGCAGGTTTGGGCCCCGCGAGGGCTTTTTCTAGGTCTGCGCGGGCTGTCCAGGTATCGTCGACAGCAGCCAGCCGAAGTTTGGCTCCACCGCGCTCAATCAGAACACTGGCGTTGCGGAGCACTCGGAGCCCCGCCTCTTGCAGCTTAAGGGGCAGGGCTTCTGGTTCACCAAAGTAATCGTGGTTACCTAGGGATACGACAGTGCCTTCTTGGGCCTGAAGCCTTCCAAGCACCGCCGCAATCTGGTCGTGGAAGTTGACCCCTGAGGTAACTAGGTCGCCGGTGATGACGGTGAGATCAGGGGATTCTTCGTTGGCCATGTGGATCCAGCGCTCTGCTAGGCCTGCCGGCAGAAGCCCCCCAATGTGCAAGTCTGAGAGATGTACGATCCGAAAGCCGTCGAAGGCTGGGTCGAGCCCCTCCATAGTCACTTCGAAGCGCCTTCGTGTCACCCAGCGTCTCCGTATCTTGATGGCGTAGGCGCCTACCGTCACCATCGCCAGGTAGAACCCCAGGGCACAGGGACCAGGGGGCTCCGGTAGGCGTCCTTGAACTCCGTCGAGGAACGCGGACAAAGCGTAACCTACGAGCAGAAACGGGGCTCCAAAGAAGGTCGCACACCAGTGAATGAAGTACGGCTCGTCCACAAGCGAGATCTTCCAGGGGGCTCGTGGCTCATCCCAAAGGATGGTACGGATCTTCCCCTGGATAGGGAGCATGAGCAACACTGCTAGCGCGGTTCCGAGAAGCCAGGGGCGACTCAAACCTAGGCGACGAGCGAGCTCGGCGTAGGGGGGGATGAGCAGCAGGTGGGTAACGACGGTGGCGCGGAGCAGAAGCGAGGGAAAATCAACCTTGCCGCGCTTGCGGATCGGTTCGCTCACGCGAGAGGGCCCTCCAAGAGTTGGCCATCCTCCAGAAGCACGTGGAGAGAGGTGGTACTGGAGTACAGAGCGCGGATGCTAGCGTGGAGCTGGGGGGGGAGTGGTACGCGGAGCCAGCCCCCCGAGGTACGTCGGAGCAACCGAGCATCCTGGCCTCCCGCCCAAGGAATCGCCGCCGGGGTCATCTGGAGAGTGAGCAAGTCGCGGGTGGTTTGCACGGGTTCTAGCCGCGCTTCCAGGTTTGCAGAGACATGGAGCGCATGACCTCCTGTTCCGACGATGTGGGCCCCTCCGTCCATGGCGGGCAGGATGGCCGTCAGATGTCCGGTACGGCCCCATGCCACCGGCTCCGGTGGTCCGTTGCCGAGATAGAGCAGCTCCCCCCCTTCCCCGCACATTAGCATTCCTCCGGACAGGAGTCGCGTTACCGCGAGCAGCCTCTGGGTACCCTCGATGCTTCGGCGGCCAAGAGGCTGACCGGGGCGGAGAACCCCCAGCACGGCAGTCTGGCGGTCGATGTGCTCACCTACAAGAAGGATCTCCGCTGGCTGTTGTACCAGCACCGCATTGAGCCAGAGGAGGTGGTTCTCGGGGCTACTCCAGGGGAGGAAAGTTCCCTCGGTACTCGCCCCCCAGAGCTGTCCCCGCTCGCCGTAGACCAGCACACCGCCCTGGGGCATCGCTAGAACACCGCGCATCTGCATCGGATCGATGGTCGAAGGCAGCAGGTTGGTTGACCAGACGCCGTTCTCATAGCGCAGGAGTCCGAAGCGCCCCAGAGCGAAGGCAGCTCGACCATTCAGGCTGAAGGTCATCGCCCAGGCTACGTCCGGTAGCAACGCTTGGGAGCGGATCTGGAAGGTGGGCTGCGTCGAGGGAGGGGTCGGGATACCCTGCGGCAGCACTCCGAAGGTGGGGGGCGCGGCAGGGGTCGAGGGCATAGCTTCGCGGATCCTCCCGCCTCCCCCCCCCCCCCCGTCCGCCGGGGGGGGCGCATTTGTGCCGGGTCCCACGGGGTGCCGCGGGGGTGGGGCAGGATCAGGGAGGGGAGAAGTGCGCTCGTACACAGGGATCTTGGCAGTCCGCTGGGAGGTACGTTCGGTGGCCATGCGGAGAGCCGCCTCGACAGGTGTCCAGAATTCCAGGATGGACTCGTGGCGTTCCCTAGGGTCCGAGCGGGTGGCACGGTCCAGCTCTCGATCGATGAGCGTAAGCAGATCTCGATGCTCAAACAGCTCGTAGGGGAGGGCTTCAAGACGGGAGGCGAGCTGGGGGCGTGGGCCTGAGAGGATACGGGAGAGGATCTGGAAAGGGGTTTCTCCCTGAACAGGAGCGAAGGCTGGAGTTCCGGTGAGCGCCTCGTAGAGGACTGTGGCGAAGGCGAAGAGGTCCGTCCGCGGAGAAACACGGCGGTTCCCCATCTCGAATTGCTCTGGAGGGGCATAGCCCACGCTGGCACCGGCCATGGCTAGGGTACCCCGAACATCCATGTCCAATCGCTTAACTAGGCCAAAATCGGTAATCTTGATGATCTCTCGGGTTCCATCGTCCGTGAGAAGGAGGTTGGAAGGCTTGAGATCCCGATGTACCAGCCCCGCCCCGTGGATGAGGGAGAGCGCCCGGCCCACTTGTCGAAACAGCCGACGGATGCGGGCGACTGCCAGACCTTTCCCCGGAGTTTGTGCTAGGAGCTGCCCCAAGTTCTGCCCGTTGACAAACTCGATCACCGTGAAGGGCAACGCATAGGTTTCGCCGTCACTTGTGCTATGGCGGTAGATCCCATGGTCGTAGAATCGGACCACGTTGGGGCTAGGGGCTTGGGTCTGCCCCAGCTTCCGAAGTACGTCCGCCTCTCGCAAGAACCGGGTCAATGCTTCCTCGTTGATCACATCGGGTCGCAGCAGCTTGACCACCACGGAGGGGCCATCCGGTTCATCGTACCCTGCCCGGTATACCCACCCTTGCCCCCCCTCGCCGATGAATTGGATCGGGTAGTAGCACAGCCCCGACGCTCCCTCGATGGCTGCTTGGGTGAGCTGCTCACTTATCTGTCGTAGCCTTGCTTCGGAAACCGACACGAAGCTCACTCTAGAGCCTCCTGGGTAAGCGGCGCCACGATTGCGTGCAGGTGGCTTGCACCGGGGTTTTCTTCGGCAGCCGCTCGCGCTACGCCCCGCCCGTGCTTTGTTGCCTCCTACGGCTCCTGGTTTTGTTGGTGTTCGCGGTCTCCTTGCTGTCTTGCTCGGCAGCAGCGCCCCCAACTCCTCGTACTCCGACGGCAGCAGCTCGCCAGCTAGGTCCAACCTCCAGCGACGGTGAGGTCGTCGGCCGGTGGCTTCTGGCGGAACTACTCGCCCCAGGCGGCTCTGCCGAGGGAGCTCGCCGCGCTCGTGCTCGTCTAGATGATCTCAAGGCGGATGGGATGCTCGCCTCGTTGGGGCGTGGCCTCGACGACTTCTCCCGGGGAAGGATGGCTGCCAGCTCTCGCGCCTTTCTCCGTGCAGCCCAGCTAGCTAAAGGCGATCCCAGCCCTCTGACTCCCCTGATCGCCTGGTTCTCCGTTCACCACCTGCTCACTCTTGACATGGCGGTTCCTTCCCTCTGGAACGAGGCCAAGCCTTGGGTTCTTGCCTCCCTTGAGGCTCCCGGTCAACTCGGCTGGCGTGCACGCAGTGAGCTGGTCGAGTGGTGGAGCCACCATGCCTTCGAGGAGGCCGAGATGAACCTTGCCGAGCGTGCTCGGATCCAGTTCGGCTGCGTATCTGCAGCCCGTCTCGCCGGACCCTTCGGCCACGGGTCCGCTGCAGACCGCTGGCGCCCTTTCCCCGCAGAACAACCGGGTCCCTGGCCTGCTGCCTGGCCCGCTACTCCCCTACGCTCCGTCCCCCCCAGGATCCTCTCCACCGAGCGTCGTGGCTGTGTCCTCCACCTCACCGAACCCACGCCGCCAGGGGTATTCTACGCCGAAACTTTCCTCGATCTCCCGGCGGAACGAGAGTTGTTGATCGCTGTCCAGAACGCTCTTGTACTCTGGATCGACGACCATAAGGTTCTGGAGCGCGACCTGCGGGTCTGGGGGGTCTGGCCTCGCTTCGGTGTTCGCCTTCGCCTCGCTGCCGGGCGCCACCGGCTCCTGGCTAAGCTCCCCGAGCCAAATACGAGCATCCGCATCTACGATCCCTCCGGTGCTCCTCTCGTCCTGCCTACCAGCGTCGACCCGGGCCCTTCGTATGTCACCTCCCCTCCTCTTTCCGTTCGCGATCCCAACCTGCTGATGCGGTACCTCGGCGATGGTCAGGCACGACCCCCTGAGGACGAGCTCGAAGCTTTCCTGGCTGCTTTTTTCGCAGCCCAAGAGGGCCAGTTTGACGTGGCCAATGTCCTCCTCGAAGGGCTCCTCAAGGATCACGAGGCTGCCGCGCCTCTCACCCTGGCCGCTGCCGCCTCCTATACGGAAAAAGATCCCATCTTTCCCGAGAGTGATGCTCGCGACTTGGCTCGTACCCTCCGCGAGCGTGCCGTCACCCTTGATCCTGGCCTTTACTTCCCTCGCCTCTGGCTCATTCTCGATCGCCTCGACAAGGGGCTTCCTGAGGCTGCCCGTGCCGTACAGGCCCTCCGGGATGAGTTCCCTGAGGTGCCTGAGATTGGACGCGTTCTCGTCAACCTCTACGGCCGCCTCGGCTGGCGTGTCGAGCGCTCTCGCGCCGCTTCTGCCCTCGTCGAGCGCTTCCCGGAGGACCGCAGTACCCTCGAAACCGTCATTCCTATCTTGGAGGAAGCAGGAAGATTCCAGGAGGCGGATGCACTGGCGAATCGCCTCCGTCACCTCTTTCCTGATAGCGAGATTGAGCTAGACCGCGCTATTGCTCGCCACGACTACGCTGCTGCTATCGCTGAGCTTCGGCGGCTAGGTCAGAGAAGACCCGAACGGAAGGATCTGGCCGAGCGCATCGCGGCTCTCCAGCTTCGGGCGGGAGAGAAAGTGGATATCCTTGCCTCTCTTGAACAAGCTTTGCGCCTCAACCCACGGGATACGGGGGCCCGGCTGGCCCTCGCGGATGCACGCTTTGCCCAGGGGGACCAGGGGGCTCTGCGCTCCGCGCTAGCCACGGCAATTCAGCAGGGGCTCGACACCCGGGAGCTTCGCAACGCCATCGAGCTGGTGGAAGGTGTCACCGAGCTGGAGCCATACCGGATCGATCCACAAGCCATGATCCGACAGTATGAGGCCGCCTCCGAAACCCTTGATGGCACTGCCGCTCGTGTCCTTGATTACTCGGTGCTGTGGGTCCACGACGACGGCAGTGCGCGCATGCTTGAGCATGAAATCATCCGGGTTCAGTCCCAGGAAGCCATTAACAAGCTCACCGAGCAGCGCGTCCCCCCCAACGCCCTCGTCCTCCGCCTCCGTGTGCTCAAGCGCGATGGCCGCATCTTGGAGCCGGAGCGCATCGAGGGCAAGCCCACCGTCACCATGCCTCATCTGGAGGTCGGCGATTACATCGAAACTGAGCACATCCTGGCCACCGAAGGTGACGGCGAGGGTGGCCTCCGCTACCTTAGTCCCCACTGGTTCTTTCGCGAAGCTGACATCGCTTACTGGCGCAGCGAATTTGTTGTCATCACCCCTCGCCACCGAAAGCTCACCATCGAAACCACTGGGCAAGTTCCTCCGCCGGAGGTGAAGGAGGAAGGTCCGCTAACGATCCGCCGCTGGCGTGTGGACCGCTCACCGGCAGCCCCCGTCGAGCCCGGGAGCCCACCCATCCAAGAATTCTTGCCCAGTGTCCGGGTCGGCTGGGGGATCTCCTTGGAAGGGCAGCTCGCCCGTATGCTGGATGCCTCCTTTGACGACTCCTCCCGCGATCCGAGGTTGATTCGAGTGGCCCAGCGGATCGCTGCCGAGGGAGGCCCCACGCAAGACCCTACGGAGAAGGCTCGACGCCTCTACCGCTGGGTTCTAGCCAATGTGGAAGATGGCCGAGAGTCCGACGGGCGCAAAGTCATCATCGGCAAGAGCGGGAGCCGCGTTGCGGCGTTCCTGTACCTAGCCCGTTCTCTCGGGCTGCCGGTGGAGCTGGCTGTGGTACGCGATCGCCTCCGTGACCCGCAGGAGGGCCCCCTCGCGGCATCCTTCGCCTTCGAGCACCTGGTCCTGCGCCTGGCGCCGCCCTGCCCCCAGGCGCCCTGCCAACCCCTCTGGTTCACCGTGGGGGATAAGCATGCGCCTTTCGGTTTCTTGCCGCCAGAGCTCCGCGGGCAGCCTGCACACCGGCTGCTGCCGGGGCTTCCGGCGGATCGCACCTCCGAGGGAGGTACCTTCGATGGCGTTACTTACGAGGGGCAGGTAAAGCTTCGGAGCGACGGCTCCGCCGACCTAGAGCTGGATCAACGCTTCCACGGCCGCGTCGGTGCCGGCATGCGCCGCAACCTAGAGCAGGTCCCGGATGAGCAGCTCGCCCAGGCGGTGGAGTCTCGGCTGCTGGTCCGGGCGCTCCCTGGGGCCCGGCTGCTCAAGCTTGATGTCCTCGACCGGGAGAACCTAGATCGCCCGGTCACCTTCCGAATGAAGATTGAGTTGTCGGACTTCGCCCGGCGTCGGGGTAATTCCCTGGTGATCAAGCCGCCCTTGATGATGAAAATTACTCCCTTCGCCACCCTAGAATCCCGCCAGACTCCGCTGCTGTTCGCCGAGGCCACTCACAGTGAGGTCCGGCTGTTGATCCAGCTCCCCAGGGGAGCAACGATCCCGCTAGCGCTATCCCCCTCGGAGCTGCGAGATGGCGACCGGCACCTCGTTGTCCGTGATCGTCTCGACGGAGATGTGCTTCGCCTGGAGCGGGTGCTGGATCTGCCCGCCGGTCGCATCTCAGTTTCCGCTTACCCTGCTTTCCGCTCCTTCGCCCAGGAGGTCGACGAGCGCGCCAGCCGAGAGATCCTGATCAACCTCCCCTGAGCGGGGAGGGGAGGCTCACGGGCAGGGCGCCGTGCGGAGGGTGATGGCTCCCGGGATGGAGATCAGACCTGGAACGGGGATGGCGAAGGTCCACACCAGGCCCTTCCCGGGGGTGAGGCGCCCCTTGGCCAGCTCCTGCTCCGGGTTCTGGGGGGTCGTCAGCACCGGCTTCAGCGCGTCGTTGAGCAGCGCCATCCCGTCCCAGAACCGGGACGGATCCGGGTCCTTGTTCTCCGCAAGGAACTTGTTCATCTGGTTGGGGTGGAGCTGGCGCGGATAGGCAACCAGGGCCGCGGTCACGTCCACGCAGCTCCCGGTCTGGTTCTGGACGCTGAAGTCGAGGTCGTAGAGGACGCCGTAGTTGCCCATGCCCCGGGGGTTGCTGTCCGGGTAGACCGCGAAGCTCTCCGCCGCCTGCTCCTGGGAATTGAAGCGGTACCCCAGGAGGTTGCTGGGCTGTTTGAGGTTGATGTTCACGGCACCGGCCCAGGTGGTGCCCTTGTAGACGCCTGCGGTGCGTCCGAAGGCCCCGGTGCTCTTGTTGGGGCTCTTGATCTCGCCCGGCGCGTTCTTGGTCTGCCCCAGCTCTAGAAGCTTGTTGACGCTGGCTCCCGCAGGGCCAACCACCTCCCGCACCACAAGGCAGCCGGACCCCTGGGTCACCCGGATCCGGTACCGGGTATCCACCGGGTTCCCCTGGTTGACCTCGATGCTCCCCGCCTCGGCCACCGTCATCGCCTTGAGGTCGAGGGTCTTCTTGATGGGCCAGGCCCCCAGCATGTCCCGCGACGTCGCCCAGGAGCTGCTCTTGCCCAGGGTCCACTGGTTCGCGTTCGCCGCTCCCTCCACCGTCACCTTCGCGTCCCCGCCTACCGCGGAGATCAGGAGCGCCACCTTCTTCTTCGTCCCCGTCTTGTTGATGTGGAACGTGTACGCATCCACCGACCGGAACGTCCCTGCCGGGCACCCCTGCTGCATCACCACCGACGGGAAGCTCCGCCCGGGCGCACCGTAGGTGCCCGCCAGCAGCCCTTCTCCCGTGAAGATCTCCGGGTTGTTGCTCACAAACAGGGGGCTATCGTCCAGCTTCCCGGGGAGCTCCGCCAGCGCCGACCAGGCCGGCGCCTGCACCTTGTCCCAGGTCGCCCGGAGCTCCTCGGTCGAGGCTTCAGGAACCTCCCCCTCGTCCAGCTCCGGGCCATTGCAGCCCGCCACCCACACCAACCCCACGCACAGCATCCACGTAGATCGCCGGAAGACCATGCCACCGTAGCCTGCACGTAAGATGCCAGTGCATAGGAAAGGTGGATGTAAGGAAAAGTGCCGAGAGCCGCGAGGCAAGCTAGGGGATGGGCACCCCAGGGTGGTCATTGTGTGCACCAGGGAAGGAGACTCCCAGAGAAGCAGGCCCGAGCCATCTTTGCGGCGGAGGGGATTCACCTTGCTCCAAGGAGGGGCTCCAAGGTATTCCTCTGGGGATGGCACGGCGGGATCGATCCTCCCTGGTGGGTCAGGTGCTGGATGAACATTATCGGATAGACGCTCTCGTGGGGGAAGGGGGCTTCGGCGTGGTCTACAAGGGGTGGGACCTGCGCTTTGATGAACCTGTCGCCATCAAGTTCCTCAGATACCCGACCATTTTGACGAGGAAGCAAGGGATGCCCTTTGGAAGCGCTTTCAAGACGAGGGGAAGCTTCTGAGGAAGCTTGCAGAGATGCACCGTGGGTCGGTGAAGATATCCGCTTTGGTGGAGGGGTTCCTTACCTTGTGATGGAATGGCTGGAAGGGGTTACCCTGGAAGCCATGCTCCAGCAGCGACGCTTGAAGGGAGAAAAGCCTTTGTCCCCTCAGGAGGCGATCCGTTGGCTGACCCCTGCATTGGAAGTCCTCGCCCTGGCCCATGAAGGCAAGCTCGGCCGACCTGTGGCTCATCGGGACATCAAACCAGACAATATCTTTTTGCTGCAAGACGGCTCGGTAAAGTTGCTAGACTTTGGTTAGGGGTTACGCACCCACCCAGGAATGTTGAGGAATGTCGGGCTGTTACCCTCCGATGGCCACATCCAAGGACAAG
>JANWXX010000172.1 GCA_025057345.1 Polyangiaceae bacterium
AGAGGCGGAACAAGAAGGCCGCTGGAGGCCAGCGGGGCCTGGATTTCACCCGGGATCCTGGCGACGAGGAGGGCCAGGCGGTGGTGCGTGAGGCGAGGGCGCTGGAGACCTCCTCCGACGAGGATGCGGAGGCCCTGGCCCGCAAGGAGAACCGCTGGGGAGCGCTGCTGGATTCCCCCGCGTTCCGCCACCAGAAGCTGGTGGCCGACGCCTGGTGCGCGGCCTTCGTCTGGCCCAAGCAGCCCGGCGAGCTTGCCGAGGTGGCGCCCACCAACGAGGTCTGGAGGCAGCTCCGCGATGCCCAGGGCAGGCCCGCTCCCTTGCTCGAATCCACCGTGCGCACGCTGGCCGCCCAGTACCACTTCTTCCACTGGCACCTCCAGTTCCCCCAGGTGTTCGCCAGGGGCGGCTTCGACGTGGTGCTGGGCAACCCGCCGTGGGAGCGGGTCAAGCTCCAGGAGCAGGAATTCTTCGCGCCCCGCAGCCAGGAGATCGCCCAGGCCCCCAACGCCGCTGCCCGGAAGAAGCTCATCGAACAGCTCCCGACCCGGGACCCGAGGCTCTGGTCCGACTGGTGCGCCGCCAGCAGGAAGGCCGAAGGGGAGAGCCATTTCCTCCGGCAATCCGGCCGGTATCCCCTCTGCGGCAAGGGCGACGTGAACACCTACGCCGTCTTCGCCGAGCACAACCGCACCATCCTCGCACCCCGAGGTCGCGCAGGGTTCATCGTACCGACCGGCATCGCAACCGATGACACCACGAAGGATTTCTTTCATGATCTCGTCAGAAACAAATGTCTTTCATGCATATATGATTTTCAAAGTGGCCCTGGTCTCTTTGGGGATGTGGGTCATGCGAGATTCAAATTTTGCCTCCTCGTGATAGGATTTGAATCTCAAGGTATAGATCTATGCTTCTTTGCTCGGAAAACAGAAGAACTTGCGGAAAGTTCAAGGCGTTTCGAGCTAAATCCTGAGGATTTTGAAATTCTGAACCCCAACACCCGCACCTGTCCGACCTTCCGTTCCCGGCGGGATGCGGAGATCAACCTGGCCCTCTACCGTCGCGCCGGGATCCTCTGGCGGGAGGACGATCCGGAGGGAAACCCCTGGGGCCTGCGGTTCCTGGCCATGCTGCACATGGCCAACGACTCGGGGCTCTTCCGTACCCGGGCGGAGCTGGAGGCGGCGGGCTGGAGGCGGGAGGGCAACGGGTACCTCTCCGGAGAACAGCGCGCCGTCCCTCTCATCGAGGCCAAGATGGTGCACCACTTTGACCATCGATTCGGTGATTATTCCGACCGCATGGAAGGCTCGCTAGATACGCAGCTTCCAGATGTGCCGGTCGAGCGACTGCAGAACTCAAATTATGCACCGATGCCACGCTACTGGGTCGAAGAGCATGAGGTCTCCTCGCGCCTTGATAACCGCTGGTCCCACGGCTGGCTCCTCGGATGGCGGGACATCTGCCGCAGCACCGACCAGCGCACCGTCATCGCCTCCCTCATCCCCCGCGTCGCGGTGGGGGATAAATTTCTGCTGATGCTTCCAGACCTGGAGGCAAAATTGGTTTGTTGTCTCTATTCTTGTCTTTGTAGCTTCATTCTAGATTACACGGCTCGGCAAAAGGTAGGTGGGACGAGCCTCAAGTATTTTACAATGAGGCAACTCCCCGTGCTTGCTCCGCGGGTGTACGAGGAGGAAGCGGACTGGCACCGGGGGATCACGAGGTGCGCGTGGATACTCCCCCGCGTGGTGGAGCTGACGTACACGGCGTGGGATCTGGAGGCGTTCGGGCGGGATGTGGGGTACGAGGGGCCGCCGTTCCGGTGGGAGCCGGGGCGACGGTTCCTGCTGCGGTGCGAGCTGGATGCGGCGTTCTTCCACCTGTACGGGATCTCGCGGGAGGACGCGGAGTACATCCTGGAGACCTTCCCCATCGTGCGGAGGAACGACGAGAAGGATGATGGGGAGTACCGGACGAAGCGGGTCATCCTGGAGATCTACGACGGGATGGCGGAGGCGATCCGCAGCGGAGAGCCCTACCGGACCCGCCTCGACCCGCCGCCGGCGGACCCGCGGGCGGCGCACCCGGAGAGCAGCCGGCCCTCGTGGGCGAGGAAGGATAGGCCGTGACGCTCTCGCTGGTCCATCGCACCCGCCTGGAGAAGGTCGCCCGGGACAACGGCTTCGATCTGGAGCCCACGGAGCAAGGGGGCTGGCTGGCGTTCCGGAGCAGCCACTCGCCGCTGGTGCTGTGGCTCTCGGTCTTCGGGGACGCGGTGTTCGTGGCGGCCTTCTCCCTGGAGCGGGTGGCCCGCGCCCTGGGGGAGCTGGGCACCCCGATGCTCTCCCCACTACCGCCGGGGGCCGCCGCGGGGCGCACCGCGGGGAGCATCCCGGAGCTCCATGCCCTGGTGCGGCGGGCCTTCCAGCTGGCGCGCTCGCTGCCGGACGAGCCGCTCCAGGCGTTCCAGAAGCAGACGAGGGCGCTGCCCCGGAGCACGGAGGCGGAGCGGCTGGTGGTGCAGCGGGTCGGGCAGGAGATCTTCCGGGAGAGCCTGCTGGACTACTGGGAGGGCCGCTGCGCCATCACCGGGCTGGCGGAGCGGCCCCTGCTTCGGGCGAGCCACATCAAGCCGTGGGCGAGCTGCGAGAGCGACGCGGAGCGGCTGGACGTGTTCAACGGGCTGCTCCTGGCCCCGCACCTGGACGCCCTCCTTGACCAGGGCTACCTGACGGTGGACGATGACGGCACGGTGCTGGTGACGAGTCACCTGTCGGCGGAATCCCGCCAGGCTCTCGGCCTGACCCACCCCTTGCGTGTGGCTCGCCTGACCGACGCCCACCGCGCCTACCTGGCGTGGCACCGGACCCGGGAATTCGAGAGATGGGTGCGATAGGCGGAACTGCCCGGTGTCGTTCTCGTAGACCTCCCGCGTGCGCGCTTCTGGGTCCACCAACCCAAGCCAGGACACCCCGATCCGCTGGAAGTAGGTGGCCTTGTCTCCCCGGTCAACAACCTTGGTGCTCGGGGAGAGCCCCTCGCACCCCCAATCGGGAGCGAGGGTCGGATAGGGGTCGAGAAAGCTCTTGTCGAGTCCTTCGCGACGCCATCTCGCCAAGTCGGGGACCACCCACAAGCAGGTCACCCCGACGCTGGCGTACCAGGTCGGCGGAGCACCATGGCATGACGCGGGCGAGGACGCCCCAATGGAGGGGGAACAAAACCAGCAGGCTGGGTCATGGTGCTTCCCAAGGTAGCCGTTGGGGGATGGTTTAGGGTGGGCCGACCGGGACTCGAACCCGGGACCTACGGATTAAAAGTCCGCAGCTCTACCGACTGAGCTATCAGCCCTGGGGCGCGGCTATTTACGACACTTGAGGAGGCCGGTCCAGCCCTTTGCCGGCTAGCAGATCCTCCAGCCGGGGGGTGACCGTGGTCAGATCTTCCTGGTGCTTGAGCAGCAGGCCGAGGGTGTCACGAGCTAGGTCGTTGCCTAGGGAGCTAGCACCGAGCACAAGGAGGGCGCGGGCCCAGTCGACGGTTTCGCTAAGGCTTGGGGGCTTTTTCAGTTCCAGGGTACGGAGTCGGGCCACGAATTGAACCAGGCGAGCCGCGAGGGCCTCCTCAATGCCGGGGACGCGGAGCCGGACGATCTCTAGTTCACGGCTGGGCTCTGGATAGTCAAGGAACAGATGGAGGCAGCGGCGACGGAGAGCATCCGTCAGTTCGCGGGTACCGTTGGTGGTAAGCAGAACCAGGGGGTGATGGCGGGCGCGGATGGTCCCAAGTTCAGGGAGGGTGACCTGGAATTCCCCTAGAAATTCCAGGAGGAACGCCTCAAACTCAGGGTCCGCCCGATCAATCTCGTCGAGGAGGAGCAGAGCAGGTTGCTCGCTCTGAATGGCCTGCAGCAAGGGTCTTGGGAGCAAGAAGCGCTCGCTGAAAAAGATGGCCTCTGCCGGGGCGAGGCGCGCAGCCGCGTCGGCTAGGGAAGAGGCGCCGGCCAGTTCACGACCAAGGGTATCGCGAAGCAATTGGGTATAGAGAAGCTGGCGAGCATAGTCCCATTCGTAGAGGGCGCGCCCCTCGTCCACGCCCTCATAACACTGGAGGCGAATCAAAGGCCGATCCAGGGCCTGGGCTGCGGCGCGGGCGAGGTCCGTCTTGCCGACACCGGCGGGGCCTTCCAGAAGCAGAGGGCGCTCTAGACGGAGGGCAAGCCAGAGAGCAAGGGCCGTGCGTGGTTCCGGCAGGTACGAGGCTCTGCGGAGAGCGATTTCCAGATCCGCGGGAGAATCGAAGGGTGCAGGGAGCATCCAGGGGGGCGTAGCATGGAAATCGTGCGGGACAGGGCAAAGGCGAGGTATGCTAGCCCCCACATGCGCGAGTCCAAACCTGATTTGGTCCGTATCGACGACACCGGTACAGCGCATGCCGTCTCACGATCCGCCAGCCAACAGCTCCGGGCTCGCAAGGGTACCTTCCGGCTGATGCCCTCCCCTCAGCACATCATCTTCCTGCGTTACGTGGGGGAGGATGGGAAGCGGGACGAGCACGACGGAGCCATCCTCAAGCTCGGTGGAGAAATTGTGACCCGGGGGGCACTCTGCGACATTGTGGCGCTGATCAGCCACGCAGGGTGGAGGGGTGAGCTGGTGGTCTTTGAGGGGGAGATTGTACGATCCATCTTCTTCGACGGGAGCAACGTGGTGGGGGCTCACTCCAATGCGGAGGGAGAGCGGCTTGGGGAAATCCTCTACCAGTTCGGTGCGCTCACCCAGGAGCAGGTCGCCCAGTGCATGAAGGTCGAGGGGAAGCGGCTGGGGGATGCGGCCGTGGAGTTGGGGCTCATCACCCGAGAAAAGCTCTTTGCCTTGATGTCCAAGCAGACGGAGGAGATCACGTACAAGACACTGCTGGTAGGCGATGGGATGTACTACTTTCTGGATCGCTTCGATGAGAGCCGCTTGGCTGCTCGCACCAACCTCCGAGCCAATGCGCTGCTGATGGAAGGGGTGCGACGGATGGACGAGATCAACTATTTCCGGGAGCGCATCCCCTCAGACGAGCACATCCCGGTCAAGACGGCCAAGAAGGGGGAGCCCGCAGAGCCTCTGCGTAAGGTGTACGCCGCCATCGATGGGGAGCAGAGCATGACCGAGCTAGCACGCCGCTGTGAGATGGCCATCTTCGACCTGACCCAAGCGGTCTTCCAGCTTTGCCAGAGCGGGCATGTACAGATTCGCCCCCCAAAACCTACCGACCCGGTGGCTATTGTCGAAACGTTCAATACGGCGATGCGGATGATTTTCCGAACCGTCGGCCAGGTCGCCAAGGAGAAGGTCGAGGACTTGCGGAGTACGCTGATGTCCTTTGCTTCCAGCTCGGGTGTATACGATGCCCTTTTTATCTTCGCTGGTCCTGAGCCCGACGGTTCGGTGAAGACCGATCGGGTCGTCACCAACATTGCTGGTCTCGCTGGAGACGATGCGATTACCTCCCTAGCTCAGTGGCTCTATGAGTATGCCGCGTTTGCCCTGTTTGCAGCAACCTCTCTGGTGGATAAAGAAACCGAGCAAGCGCTCACGCGGCAGATCTCCGAGCTGATTAGCCCATTGCAGCAGACCAAGAACAACGAGGAGGCCGGGCCTACGAGTCACCTATCGATTTTCGAGTGAGGGGCACTTCCTGTGGCGCTTATCCTCCACTTACTCCTTGGTGTCTTCGTCGATCTCCTCGATCAACTCAGCTTCATCAATATCTTCAATCGCTTCTTCGATGGCTTCCCGATAGCCAAAGGTGGCGGCGGAAGGCATTGCGGTAGTGGAAGCGAGGTCATCGGGGGGAGGCTGGGGAGCCTCCTGCGGGACGCTGTCGAGGGCCGGGAGATCTTCGATAGTGGCGCCGAGGAGCGAGGCTGGAGCGGGAGAGGGAGGCTCCGAGGGAGCGAAGGGGCCATGGGCAGGAGACACGGAGGCCGGTGGGATGGTTGCAGGCTCGGGGGCAGACTCTGCAGCGGGCTTGGGGGCCGGGCGCGGTTCGGAGGAGGCGGGGGAGAGCACCGGAGAGGGAGCAGGAGCGGAGGACGAGGCAGAGCTTGCAGGTGAGACCGAGGGCACCGGGGAGAGCGGGGACCGACCGGGAACGGGCAGGGGCGTCTTGACAGGCGGAAGTTGAGAGGGAGAGAGTACAGGCCCAGCTGGTTTGCTCATGGGGGAAGCAACAGGGGGCGTGTCAGGGGCCTTGCGAAGCATGTTGCTTTTCGCGCGCTCCAACCCTGCTTGAGCCTCGGCATCTCCAGGTTTCATACGGAGCACACGACGCCATGCATCGGCAGCCTCCCGAGCCTCACCGATGCGTTCTTCCCAAAGGACGGCAACCTTGCGGGCCAGCTCAGCACGGACGGCGGGATCTTTCCCCCGCAAGATTTGATCTTCCAGCACCTGGACCATACCACGGTAGTCGCCCAGTTCAGCGAGGAGGGCACTGAGCTCGTCCATGACAGCCTGGTCACTGGGGGATAGGTCATGGAGCTTCTTGTAGTCTTGAGCAGCACCTTGTTTGTCACCGAGAATGTTTTTGCGAAGCACAGCGCGGCGGGCGAGAAGTTGACGAACGAGGGGACCATCGAAGACCTCCCCAAGGACGCGAGTGAGGGTCGCCTCGACACGGGGGATATCCTGCAATTCGTTTCCCAGGGCTTCCAGAGCATCAAGGGAGGCGGCATCGACGTAGGTGGAAAGGGCATCTCCAAGCCATTGGAAAGCACGATCCGTGTCTCCGAGGTCGCGGTGAGCGATCTGGGCGGCACGGCGTAGGAGAGCCGCACGAGTACGGCCACCGTCGCGAGAACCTTGACCACCGGAGGCAAGGGATTCCGCCAGCAGGCGGCGGACGCTAGTGCCTTGGTCCCCGTCGGCGATGCGAGCAGCCTCCTCAAGAGACGAGAGAGTGTCTTCGTTGACGGAGCCACCGAGAGCCAGTTCAAAGAAGCCTTTGGCACGGTCGAGGGCACCCTTCTCAGCAGCGACCTGGGCAGCCCGAGCAAGCGCCCGGAGGCGATCCGCAGGGAGCTTGATGCGTCCGACGTGGCGCTCGTAGACATCAATGGCAGCGGCAGGAGAAGGAGCAAGGGCCGCAAGCTTTTCGAGGAGGGGTTCAGCATCCGCCAGAGGGATGCTGGCAAGGCTACCTTCGCCGTGCAGGATGGCCTCCAGGGGATCCACCTCAAGCTGGATAAGCACCGTGGCCTGGCGAACCAGCTCCTCAGCACGCTGCAGGCCGGTAAGATCCTTGAGGAGGAGGTCATGGGCGGTTTGGAGGGCATCAAGGTTCTTGATGCGGAGTGCGATGACCTCAAGGGTCCGGGCCATCTCCGCATCCTGGTAGCGGGAACGAGCCAGCTCCATGGCTACTTTGGCAGCATCCTCGTCTCGGCCAGCGACAACGAAGCGATCAAAGGCTCCGCGGAGCGCTGCGTTGCGGTCCACGGAGGGACCGCGACTCTCGTACCAGGAGACCAACTTGCTAGCGACTAGTTCACCTTTCCCGAGCCGATCACCTACTTCGATAAACATATCACGACAGGGCTCGTCGCCCTCGTCAGCAGGAGGGGCGAGGACATCCAGAGCTTCTGCTCCCCGATCCAGCTTGTTGAGGAGGAGGGTAGCGAGTTGACGGCTGAGAGAGGAGATTTCATCCTCGTCTCCTTCGATCTCGATGAGCTTGCGCAGCAGTGCCGCATGGCGCTCCCAATCCTCGATACGCTCGCAGAGAGAACAGAGACGCTGCATGGCCTCGAAGTCCTCCTCGTCCTGGGCAACGACGATCTCAAGGGCACGGACGGCACCGGCCAGATCCTCCAGGGGGCCTTCATAGAGATCGGCGAGGCGGCGGGCTAGTTCGGCTTTCTGTTCAGGCTCGGCCAGCTCGACAAGGCGAGCGAGGGCAGCAGCGGCAGCGCCCGGATTCTCACGACGCTCCTCCAGGTCAACAAGGGCAGAGAGGGCCTCCTTGTTCTTCGCATCAAGGTCGGAGAGGATCGACTCGTAGACCGCGACAGCCGCATCCAGGTCTTCGAGGCGCTCGGCAAGGAAGCGAGCTTCGCGGAGCTTGACTCCGAGCTTTTGGGCTGGCTCGGTGGCAATGTTGGCCATGCGAGTGAGGAGAGAGGCTGCCTCGTTAAAATCCTCGCGGGCCTCAGCGTCATCGATGAGCAAGGCAAGGGCACCCTCGTGATCTCCATCCTCCAGCACCCGGAGCAAGGTTTCTCGGGCGGCCTCCATGTTGTCGAGGTGATCCCGCTGAATTTCCGCGGCACGGATTCGGAGCCCTACACGCTTGTCTTTGTCCTGAACGCTATCGGCACGCTTGAGGAAGAGTTCCACCAGTTCGACGAAACGCTCGGTTTCGATGTAGCGCTTCTCCAAGATGGAGGAAATCTCGTCATTGGTTGGATCCAACCCTAGCGCTTGCTCCAGCCGGGCGAGGGCAGAAGGCTCATCTTCGGCTTTGAAGAGCATCTCTGCGGAGCGTGCGTACAGGACGGCCTGTTCTTTGGGCTCTCCGGTCAATTCTGCCTGTGCATCGAGAGCCTGAGCCACATCCACCCAACGCTCCACGGCGAGGAAGGCTCGCTCGGCACACTGCCACGCCTTGAGATTCTCGGAGATACTAGCCGCTTCGGCGTAAGCTTCCCCTGCTGCTGCGTGTTCCCCCCCCTGCTCCCGGAGCTCGCCAAGCTTCATCAGCAAGTTGCTTCGGGTTACCGGATCCTCGATTTGACCGGAAATGTCGCTGATGGTCTGCGCGGCTAGATCCGGTCGCCCACCCTTCTCAAAGAGTTTGACGGCTGTCCATACTGCTTGGTCGTCGTCTGGTGTCAGGTTGGCAATGCGAGCCCAAGCATCGGCAGCAGCAATCAGATCCTTGCGCTTCTGCTCATGGAGCTGAGCTAGCTTCCGCTCCAAGGCCAACTTCTCCTCTGTATCGGAAGCCGCCATGGCCTGCTCCTCCAGGGCGCTGGCCAGCTCGTCCCAGCGGCCCGCCTTCTCCAGCAGACGTCGCAGCGACTCGCTTGCAGAAGGATCATGGCGATCAAGAACCACGAGCTGTTTGAGCGCTTGGATGGCTCCCTCTGGATCGCGGAGCTGCTGCTCGCAGAGCCCTGACAACTCACGGAGCACCTGCCGTTTGTCCTCATTGCTGAGAGTGGCGGCACGGGTAGCAGCCACCAGCACATCACGTAGTTCAGAATACAACCTCTTTTGACGGAGGTGATCCTTGACCCATGCGAGAGCTTCACTGTTCCCTGGGTCGAGGGTCAGAACCTCCTTGTACTTGCTGAAGGCGCCGGCCTTGTTGCCCTTGGAGGCGGCTTCGGAGGCAGCTTGCAGAATCTTGGCAAGCTTCTCGGGGCTGGCAGCATCGGCACGGCTAAGGGCTTCCAGATCCTCCAGCAGAGCCTCACTACGAATCTTGCCGGGTCGGGGTGCCGGAGCGCCTTCTTCTGCTGCGACATCTTCCTCAACGGCGACAGGGCGAGCCGGCGGA
>JANWXX010000173.1 GCA_025057345.1 Polyangiaceae bacterium
ACCGCACTCGCTGCAGGTTCTACTGCAACGATGCGAACCTGCCGACCAAGCTGTTCCCGCAGTACACGCCCCACGCCAGTCAGTGTCCCGCCGGTACCTGCCCCCGCAACGAAGGCCGCCAGTTGCCCACCGGTTTGCTCCAGGATCTCGAGTGCTGTAGAGGCTCCGTGCGCACGAGGATTGTTCGGGTTCTCGAACTGTCTTGGCATCCAGGCCCCTGGGATCCTCGCGAGTAGCTCCTGAGCTCGCTTGACCGCCCCACGCATCCCCTCTAGCGCCGGCGTCAGCACCACCTCCGCACCGTAGGCCTTCAAGATATAGCGCCGCTCCAGGCTCATATCTTCCGGCATGACCAGCACGCAACGGTACCCCCGCACTGCCGCGATCATCGCCAAGCTGATCCCGGTGTTCCCGCTGGTAGCTTCCACCAGGGTTCCACCAGGTTTCAAAAGGCCTTCTCGCTCTGCAGCGTCCACCATCGCCAAAGCGGGACGATCCTTGATGCTGCCGCTAGGATTGTGGAGCTCCAACTTAGCCCACACCTCGCTCCCCCCTGGGGGAGCAAGTTTGCTCAGTTTGATCAATGGCGTACCGCCCACCAAGTCGAGCATACTCTCGACCACGGGACCTGGATGTCTGGCCCGTGAAGTCACCGGGTAGGCTCCTGTACAATGGCCTTGCGACCGTCGACCTCCACGAGGGTACCTGGCTCGCTCTGAGCGAACCGGAGCATCCCAAGGGCCACCGTGTACCCCTCCGGGTGCAGGGCGGCGCTGGTGATATGGCCCACCTCCCCACCAGCGGCCAGTACAGGGGTACGGGGGCAGAGCCCCCTGTCCCCCTCGATTCGGAGAGTTGCCAGGCGCCGGTGAACATGACCCCTCATTTCCAGTCGGCAGATCACCTCTTGACCTAGGTAACAGCCTTTGCAAAAGCTGACTGCGCGACGCTCTAGGGTGGCCTCCTGAGGGTAATGGCTCTCATCAAAATCGATACCAAACAAGGGGATCTGTCGAGAGATCCGAAGCCAGTCGTACTCGCGCAAGGGAGTTGCGATTCGCTGGATAGTCTGGAGAGCGGTGTGGGCGCGGTCGGCAGGTATCGCAAGGGCTGCATCGCCAAGACCTGTACGATCTAGAGCACCATGGTGGCCTCCAAACTCGGCTGCAAGAGCAGAAGCGGTGGCTTCAGCCTCAACACCATGGAGGATCACCCAGCGCCAGCTATCGCTCACGTCTCGCAGCTCCACATCTTCCATGACGAGATAGCGCTCCAGGCTCTCGTGGAGAGTGGCGCGGCGCGAAGCAGGGCAGGCGAAGAGGAGAGAGTTCGGCAGCAGCAGGATGTCAAGGTCTGTCAGGATCTTGCCCACCTTGGAAGTGGCCAGCCCGTAGGCCCCTTGGCCCGGCTTCAAGGGAGCCAAGTTGCAGGTCACCAACCCATTGAGCCAGCTCTGCCGGTCAGTACCGGTTGCCTCAAACGAGGCACTTTCCTGAAGGGAGGTGAAAAGCAGGGCAGGGGGGTCTGCGGGAACCATGTTGCCGAGCCTAGCGCAACCGGGGGATCTTGGGGCACAAGGGAGGGACTTTCCTAGTGTACCCTGGGGTCACATGGCTGGTACGTTGTTGCTTCGGTATGTCGTCGGAGCCCCTGACCCTCGAACGCACCTATTGGAAGTCGAGCTACACCTAGCCTCCAGCGACGGCCCACTGCGTCCCTCCCTCACCCTCTACTTGCCCACCTGGTCTCCAGGGTCATACCTGATTCGGGAGTACGCGAGGCACCTGGAGGGGTTGACGGCAGAGGCGGAGGGGAAACCTCTCGCTGTACGGAAGATCCGAAAGAATGCATGGTCCATGGAAACTAGGGGTGCCCGCAACCTCCAGGTGCGCTACCGGCTTTATGCGAACGAAATCAGTGTACGGACCAACCACGTGGACACCTCCCACGCTTCTTGGCGAGGGCCGGCCACCTACCTGGTACCTGAGGGATACCCAGGGGAAACCCTGGAGGCGCTAGTACAACCGAGCTTCGCTTCCGATTGGTCCACGGCAACTGCTCTACAGAAGACCCCGGAGGGCTACCGAGCACATTCGCTGGACGAGCTGATGGACTCTCCCTTCGAGTGTGGTCCCATGGAACCTTACACCTTCGAGGTTTATGGGCGCCCACATCACTTCTGGATTTGGCGCAATCGTTACGGAGCCGAACAGAACTGGGAAAAGCTCATCCAAGATACCAGGACGATCATCCATACGGAGGCAGCGCTATTGGCAGGCTCGGGCAGACCCGAGGAGGCTCTCCCCTACAACGAATACTCGTTCCTTTGGCATGTATTTCCCCGAAGTCGGGGTGGTCTGGAACACGCCAATTGCTGTGCCCTGCTGGTTGCCCCTGGAACATTTCACACTCGTGGTGGCTACCTGGATGTACTTTCGCTGGTGGCTCATGAGTTCCTCCATCTCTGGAATGTGAAGCGCATCCGTCCCCAGGGTCTCTGGAAGTACGATTACGAGCGGGAGAACTATACACGGCTGCTCTGGTGGTTCGAGGGGGGGACAAGCTACTTTGACTGGAGGGTCCTCCGGCTCTCGGGCCTGGTTACCCACCGGGAGTATGCCGACCACCTGGCTGGTGAGTTGGCGCGCCTTGTGGATACTCCGGGCGCCCAGGTCCATTCGCTGAGTGATGCCAGCTTCGACGCCTGGATCAAGGCCTACCGCCCCGATGAGAACTCCCTCAATAGCACCGTCAGCTACTACCTCAAGGGTGAGGTGGTCTGCGCTCTGCTCGACATTGAGCTCCGTGCCCGAAGTTGTGGGGCTCGATCTCTGGATGATGTGCTACGCCACTTGTGGCGTGCTTACGGTGCTGCAGGGCGCCCCGTTCCCGAGGACGGTATGGCCGCTGCCATCCTGGAGGCTACAGGAGTTCGCGTGGACGACCTTCTGACCTACTGGGTTGACTCTCCAAACCCGATCGATGTAGGAGCAACTCTGGCCCACGTGGGCCTCCGTCATGAGCGCCGCCCCCATCATCGCCAGGGGGCCAGTTCCCTTGGTGCTCGGGTCCGCCACCGTGCAGGGCGTTACGTGCTGGACTCCCTCACGCGGGGTGGCGCTGCTATGCGCGCCGGCCTTGAGCCAGGTGACGAGTTGCTCAGCATCCATGGCCGTCGCGTCGAGGATAACCTCGATTCGATCCTCCACCTCCTCCATCCTGGAACAACCGTCGACGTGGTCGTCAGTCGGGATGGCTGGATCGAAACTGCAAAGGTCACTATGGATCCACCTTTGCTGGGGGAAGGACGTCTGGTGGTATGTCCCAATGCAACCCCTACTCAGCTCGCCTTGTTGGAAGGGTGGCTAGGACCTGGCGCAGCCGCTGCGCTCCGTGATGCTTGAGGCAAGCTGGAAGATCCGCTCGATCCATGGCATTGCCCCCTCGGTAAGAGAAAACGAGCCTCGAAAAGCGGGGACCGCTCTGAGTCTGTCAATCAGCGCCAGCGCTGAGGATGCCAGGACTGCATCCCGGGCATAGAGGGGAAGACAGGCAAGGAGCGCTGCGCTGCGCTGCCTTGTAGAGAGCTGGTGGATCTCTCCGCGACGATCCGAATCGAGGAGGAGAAGGGCCCGGAGCGGTGCATGGCGTGGGGGAATTGTACGTCCCAACACCCCGACGAAGGGTGTGGAGCAGAGCGTCACCGAGGGGCCGCCCAACAATGCTACCTGATCGTCGGAGAGCACGCTCGACGGGGGGAGCTGGCGGGCTAGCGTGGTTTTTCCTGCACCGCTCTGCCCGAGGAAGAGAATGGCGCCGCGTTCGTCGGCGTGACCGCATGCGTGGAAGAGCGCGCCCCGTCCGCTTCGGAGTAGAAGCAAGCTAGTGATCAGACGGAGCGGTGTTTCGGCAGGGCCTCCATCCTCCTCGTGAGAAGGGGCCGGGATCTTCTCTGGACCCCGCACGAATCCCTCGCTGCGCCCATCCGCTCCCACCCACAAGGAGAGACCCTCACGAAGCATCTTGTAGCCCTCAGAAGTTCCATAGGTCTTAACCCCAGGGTAAGGAACATCCGCAGGCACCAGCAGTTGCCCCTGAGGTTCGACGTGAAGCAGGAGTTCACCATCGAGGGGGCCTGGCTCGGGCGATTCGTAGGGGCCAAAGCGATGACGAAATCTGGCAACGTCAAAGGGGCCTCGTACCCGGAGCTGGAAGCAAAGGCCAGCAATGGATAGGTAGGTGCGGAACACGATCAGGCCGGTTCGATCCGCGCCATGCCCCGGTCCAGGAGCTCTGTTAGGAAAGCCTCAAGGTCCTCTTGAAGCCGCTCTGGAGGCTCTCCAGGAAAGGCTGCTACCAGGTAGGCTAGCAGCGCGTCCACGGAGCGGCCATCAAGGGCTTGCCAGAGAACGCTGCCGGTAGGATTGAGGGTTCGGACGCGCCCGTCTTCGAGGTGGATGACCACGGCGCGGCCATCGATCTCCCGGGAAACCGTCTCAGGATCTCGGATGACCCGGGTGGAGGGGGACAGTTTGGTTGCCACCCCTCGTAGATACCTGTGAACGGACGCCGGGAGAAGTGCATCATGCTAGCTTGCACAACCCATGGGACAGCCAGGACATGCGCTGCTTCAACGAATCACCAACGCTGCCGGAATCCCCTCCGGAGTTCACTTCCAAGTGGCCGACCGGTGCAACCATGCCTGCCTTCACTGCTACCAAGTACAAGGGCGCAAGGGGGAGATGTCCTTCGAGCAAGTGAAGGCAGTTCTGGATGATCTTGCAGCCTCCGGGATAGTACTCCTCAACATCAGTGGAGGGGAGGCCACCCTGCGTCACGACCTCCTGGATATCCTCCGGTATGCACGGGCTAAGGGCTTTGCCGTGCGCCTCTTTACCAATGGGTACACCATGACACCCGAGATGGCCCAAGAACTTCGTTCCATTGGGCTCCTCGGTGTGGATGTAAGTCTCTACAGCGATGACCCAGACCAACATGACGCGGTAACCCAGGTTCCCGGCTCCCATGCACGCACGCTTGCTGGCATCCGTGCCATGGTTGCTGCTGGGCTCCGAGTTCACCTCAAGGTACCCACCACGCGAGCCTCCCTCGACGCGGGCCCCCGGGTGCAGCGTCTCGCCGCCGAGCTAGGCCCTTCCGTCGGCGTCGTCACCTCCTTCGATATCACCCCTACCGAAACCGGTGACCTGATTTCCCGCGAGATGCTCGCTCCTCCGGAGGAGCTTGTCGCTGCAGGTCTGATGCCCTCCTGGCACCCCGCCGAGGATCCAGACCCCGCCGCCACCCTCCAGGAACCCACCTGCGGTGCTTGTCGTGATGGTGTAGCTATCCTCTCCAACGGCGATCTCCGGCCTTGTACGGACATTGTGGCCCCCGTCGGGAACCTCCTCAACAACCGTTTCCTCGACCTCTACCGCCGCCCAGGCCCTCAGCTCATTCGCTCTCTCACCTGGGCTCATATCCACGGCTGCCGCGACTGCGATTTGCGCAATGGATGTGAGCGCTGCCATGCCCATGCCGCCAACGAGAGCGGGGATCTCCTCGGCCCCTATCCCTCCGGTTGTCGCGCTGCCGTGGCCCGTTACGCCGGCGCGGTGGGCCCGGTCAGCTTCCAAACTCCAGCAGAAGGCTGCGAGCCGGGGCGTCCCCCGACCCTGGGGCCTTTCCGCATCGTCGCACCGGGGGTTCTCCAAGCGATTCCTGATGTACTTACCGAGGAGGATCAAGAACGTCGACGCCAGTTTCCCTGGATTCAACCGGACCGTGCATGGCTGGAGCGGATGTCCTACGGCGAGCGACCTGGCAACACACCCCGGCGGAGGCTCCCCTTGCTAGCTCCCACGTCGACTCCGTGACCGAAAAGCCCGCAGCTCTCTTGCTGGAGCAGGCAATCTGTACCTCCCTCAAGGAGGGGCGTTCGGTGACCATCCTCGCCCTTGGGGGGAGCATGTTCCCAACGATCCTCCCCGGAACGCAACTACGTCTGGAGCCCCATCCCACACGTCGCCCCATCGTCGGGGATCTTGTTGTGGTTGGAAGGCCGGATGGTGGGATCGCCATTCACCGTGCCGTTCGCGTCAACCAAGCAGGGGAGGTGCTTACTTGGGGGGATGCTCTCCCTACTCCCGATGGGTGGGGCTACACTTCGGTGCTCGCCTGGCCTCGCATTCTTTGGATCCCTTGGCAGCCCTCTGCCTGGACTCTCTGGAAGGGAAATCTGCGTGTGCAGGCTCATCTGCTCTCTGCATCCCTTCCTTGCTGTTGGAGAAAGGAGCGTTGATTTGGCTTGTGTGGGGACCGCTTGCAGTTCGGGTGGAAGGGCCGCCTGCAAGGTGGCCTTGGCCTTGGCCCCTATTCCGGGCGACTCACCCTGGACTTGCCCGCTTTCGTTTCTCGCTCACGTTGCTACCTGCGGTGAAAGCAGGAGAACAAGGGCCTCTGCGTAAGGAGGGGACTCGTTACCTTGGGCCAGGTTTCGAGTTGAACCTGAGCTCAAGTGGCTACCACGCTTGGGTAGAGGATTCAGTGGCCTGCATGGGTGCATTGGCGGCAGCTCTGGTCGATCGCTCAACTCGGGAGCCCTTCGTGCTTGCTCATGCAACGCTGATCGCAGTTGGGAACCATGGGATGCTGGTGGCAGGACCGAGCGGTACGGGCAAATCGACGCTGGGGGGGAGGGCCGGACGCCATGTGCTGGGGTCGAATGCCGTGTTGCTCTGGCAGGAGCAAGAGCGCTTGATGGCGCTGCCGCTTCCGCTGACAGGGCGCGGGGATGCTTCTGTAAGCCCTCGGGTGGTGCAAGTTGCAGGTGCCTGGATGCTTGGGGAGCAGCTCCCGCCGCGCTCTATGGCCGGGCGTGTGGGGAGGTGGCTTGGGGTGTTGGCGACGGCTCAAGGAGCGCCTGCATTGCTGGAGCAGGCCATATGGCTGGCTCGGCAAGTCCGAGTGCGCTGGAAAAGCACTCAGAATTTGGTGCAATTGAGGCTGGGGGTGGAGGGAGAGACAAGTCCTCCACACGAGGCATAGCCTTCACCTCCGTTGGAGAGGCATATCGGCTTCCCTCCAACGACTTCTTGCTGAGAGGCATTGGTAGAACATTCGATGGCTGCCTCGTGGTAGCGCTTGTCCCGAACCCTGGTGACGTAATCAATGTACGTGCTGGGGATTCGATTGGTGATGAAGCTTCGGTGGCAGGTGGAGCCATCGAAGGAAGCGTTCCCGAAGCTAGAGATAATCACGTAAGAGTTAGCAACATTTCGGGCGCTGTACGAAGCCTGCATATCGGAGCACTTAGGGGTAGTTGTCTCATTGAGGCCAGGAAAGGTCACTCGGAGCTCGATTTTCGAGCAAGAGGAAGTGGTACAACTCTGGGTGAAGGTGAAATCCCGCTCGACACCCCGGTAGACACGCGCGTTGGAGGCAACCGAAGATGTGCTTGTAAGGCCCCCGAAGAGCACGATCTCTTTGAGATTCTCATCAAAGATTGCGGTAGCTGATTCACGCCTTCCTGGTGCGTTGGCAACTGAGGTGGGGACCACACCTCGGGTCCACTGGTCAGACTCCCCCTCCAGGGAGCGATCGTTCCAGACCCAGGTGTCCTCGTAGTAGATGTTGGTTCCCCCGGAAATCATCAGGCCAGAGCCCATGAGCAAACGCCGGGAGCTGGTGGGAGCCATCCAATGGAGGTAACGGGGTTGCATGAAGAAGGGGGAGCCCGCTTGAATCGCACCAAAGGCATTCATAGGAATCGTGGCATTGGCCGTGAACACATTGACCCAGCTTGAGCCTGTCCAGCGAGCGATGGTGTTCAAGAAATTCCCATTACTGTTCTGGGGGTCATCGTATCCGCCGGAAACATAGACTGTCCGGGAGGAGCCATGAACCAGGGTGGTGGTAGCGAACCCGTAATTTCCCTTAGCACCACCGAAGCAGTCGATGCATGCCCGCGTCCAGGTGTTGTTATCGGCGTCGTACTCCCAGGTATCGCGGAGACCGGCTCCGGTGTGAGCGATGCCTCCGAAAACCATCAGTCGGTTTCCGTTCCAAGCCATCCCGTGGAGGTAGCGCCGGGCAGGGCCGTTGGTAGGGACAGGAATCTCGGTCCAAGTGACGCTGCACGTGCTGGAAACTCCAGGGGTAGTGCAGGTAAGGTTGGCGCGCCAAAGATCCTTGAGGGCTCCCGATGCGCCGAAGCCACCAAAGAGAAACACTTTCTTGGTTGAGCCGCCAAAATAAGCCATTGCACCATAGGCTCGCTCCGGTGGCATGGTCGCTGCGGTGAGACCGCTTTTCCACTGACGGTCCGCACACCGTACCGCGAGATCCTGAGCCAAGTCGAAGCTTGAGGAAGTCGCACCACCAAAGACCAGGGAGCAGCCGGTTTCCGGGTCGAAGGCTCCGGCAGCTCCCGCGCGAGCTGAGGGCTGCCCAGTGCTATTGCGGAACCAGAGTGGGGTTTCAAAGGTTGGGTCGAGGAGGACCGGAAAGGTCAACCCTTGCAGCTCAATCTGTACAGTGATCCGGTATCCCCTCCCGTGCTCGGTGAGCTTCCAGGAACCAGTTACCCGCCTGCCGGTGGCATCCTCGGCCACTGGAGGCTCAATCGTGAAGAGCCCCGCACCATCCCGAGCATAGGCCCACAACCGCCCGTCCTCTTCCTCGAAATGGTCGAAGTCAGGACCCGGGTGCAGATCATACGCGAGATCTGGGATATCCTTAGCCGAGGGGATTAGGAGGAATTCCTCCAGCTTGGAGTCATTTCCGCCATAAGCTGAAGTAACGTTGGGGAAAGCCTCCTCGAAGGCTACGATCGTGCCATCTTTGCGAAGCCGCGGGGAGGAATGTTGACCACGAACTGGAACAACTCGTAGGGAGGCGTTTGGATGAGTCGCCGCAGACACCGTCAAGCCATCTGCATAGTCCCCATGAAAGACGGCCTCTAGCTTGTTTCGGAGTTCTGGGATGTCCCGTGTAGCCTCTGGGGGTTGCCCCGTGATTCGAGCGCGCAACAGTCGGCCATAGCTGGTAGCTGTGCGTAGTTGATGCCCCTCATCCCGGAGAAAGGTATGAGCCCCAAGGACCACTTGTTGAGTCTGCTGATCATTGAAGAGAGGAGGATTGATGTAATCTCCCTCATCTTCTTGGACGGCACAGCCATGTACCGTTGCTGCCAACCATGTCACTCCGAGCAGCCCCCAACGTACTGAGCCGACTCCAAATCGCTTCTTCATTGCTGACTCCTCTGCTTGCCAATTTGCTAAGATGTACCACGCACAACCACAGTGGTGTTGCTATTTTGCGATCGTTTCCTTCAGGATCCCACCGTCCGGCAAGGTGTGGGGGTTGAACCCTTGGGCACAAACCCTTGGCAGGCGAGGGACATCACCTCCAGGGGAAGATCCTCCTCAATGCACGGTGGCTCGTAAGGATGTTCGAGCAGGCGGGTCACCAGATCGTCGGAAGGGGAGGGAGGTTGAGGTGTGTTTGGATTGCCCATGGTAGTTGAGGTAAGAAGAGCAGGAGAAC
>JANWXX010000174.1 GCA_025057345.1 Polyangiaceae bacterium
GGGTTGATTGGTGGTTCCGTGGGGGTGATCTCCGGCTACCTCCAGGGGGGGCGTTGGGGTTGGATTGATGCTGCGTTGATGCGTCTTGTGGATATGCTTCTTTCGTTCCCGTATCTGCTTTTGGTGATGGCGATAGGGGCAGCCCTCGACAGGACCAGCGCTACTACGGTGCTGCTGGTGCTAGGGCTGACGAGTTGGCTTAGCACAGCACGGTTGATCCGGGCCAAGACCCTGGTGATTCGTGAGCAGGGCTTCGTCGAGGCTGCTCGGGCTCTAGGCCAGCGTTCACTTCCCCTGCTGCTGCGTCACATCGTTCCGGGCGTCATGGGGCCTTTGATCGTGGTATCCACTGCAGGGATGGCATCGATGATCCTGGCTGAAAGCGTACTCTCTTATCTCCAAGTGGGAGTCCAGCCACCCACAGCTACCTGGGGTCGCATGCTTCAGGAAGGACAACACAGCATGACGCTTCAGCCTCGTCTTGTGCTTGCGCCGGGGGTGGCGATCTTGGTTAGCGTACTTGGCTTCCACCTGCTGGGCGAGGGGCTACGCGATGCCCTTGACCCTCGCGAGGGCCATTGATTTCCAGGGGTCAGTACATGGTGCTCTCGCTGGCGCTGGCTGTGCTCGTGGGGTGTGATGTTCCCGTGGCAGGGCCTCTGGGTGTTCCGGGGAATCCTGGAGCTCCGCCTCAACGCGGTGGTTGGCTTCAGGTGGCCAGCTACACCCATGTGCGCACTCTTGATCCTGCGATTGCTTTTGACGAAGTTGCCAACTCGATTGAGCACTTTCTCTTTGCAAAGCTCCTGGATTTTTCCCCGGATGGGCAGGGTTTTGTTCCTGACCTAGCGGAGAACTGGGAGGTAAGCGACGACCAGCTCCGGGTGGTCTTTCATCTGCGAAGGGGAGTTCGCTTTCACGACGGTGTGGAGGTGCTTGCCTCCGACGTTAAGCGCTCCTTGGAACGAGCGCTTCACCCGGATACTCCCTGCCCGGTCAGCTCCTTCTACGAGCGTATCACCGGCTATCGGGACTTTGTCCAGCGCCGGGCTTCTTCTCTCTCGGGGGTGAAGGTCGAGGGAGACTATACCCTGGTCATTGAGCTGAGCGAGCCGGATTCCACCCTGCTTTCGGTGCTTGCACTGCCTACGGCAGCCCCGGTCTGCCGTTCTGCTGGGGCGGTCTACGATCGCGAGTTCACCTCCCATCCCTGCGGTGCTGGGCCCTTTCGTTTCCACTCCTGGGAGCCAGGCAGATATATCCGCATGGAGCGTTTTGAGGGGTACTACCAGCCAGGACGCCCTTACCTCGACGGCATTGAGTATGCCTTCAATGTCCCCACCTTCACGCAGCGCTTCAAGTTTGAGGACGGACTACTCGACCACATTCGGGAGCTGGGCGAGGCCGATCTCGCTCGCTACCTGGCCAGTCCCGCCTGGCACGGGTTGGGGGCCTGGGAGCCTGCTCGGGCGATCCATTCACTGTTCATGAATACCGAGATTCCTCCCTTTGACAGCCGCCCCTTCCGCAAGGCCATCGCTGCGGCCATCCAAAGGGAACAGCTCGCCATGGTACGCCCTGGCTCCGTCCGGCCTGCCAGCCGTATCCTACCTCCAGCCATTCCTGGGCACGATCCATCCCCCGGGCAGCGCTACGACCTTGCCCTCGCCCTTGATCTGATGCGGGAGGCAGGCTTCCCCTACGATCCGGTCACCGGACGAGGGGGTTACCCCCGGGAACTTACCTACGTGGCCATCAGTGATAGCTTCGACGTGGAGGCTGCTCAGATCCTCCAGCAGCACCTCGCTCGGATCGGGGTTCGCTTCCGAATTCGAGCCCAGGGCTGGCCCGCGCACCTGGCGGAAACCTCTCGCCGGAGGACGGTCGCCTTCGGCTCTGATGGATGGGCTGCCGACTTCCCCGATCCCAGCGACTTCTTTGAACCCCTCTTCTCCTCGAAGGCCATCAGCGAGGAGGAATCCCAGAATCGCGCCTTCTATCGGAACCCTCGTCTGGATGCGCTTCTGGAAGAAGCCCGCCGTGAGCCCTCTCAAGAGCGCCGCCTCGCCCTCTACCACCAAGCTGAAGACATGGTGCTTGACGATGCTCCCTGGGCAGTTCTCTACAGCAAGCGCTGGTTCGAGCTTTGGCACCCGTACCTGCGGGGCTACCGCATTCATCCGGCCCGTTCTGGGGATCTCGCCTTCACCTGGATTGACTTGCAGGCGCGTACGGCTGTCCAAGGGGCGCGATGGGCTCCCCCGCTCTCACGAGGGCAGCTGGCTCTCTGGATACGCCCTGGAGGAAAGCACTGATGTTGAGCCGCGCACTTCGACGCCTTGGCGCCTCCACCCTGGTGCTCTGGGGGGTTGTCACCCTCGCCTTTGTCATCAACTTCGCCCTCCCTGGAGATGCAGCGCGCATCCTAGCTGGGCCTCAAGCTCGCCCTGCTGATGTCGCTCGTATCCGGGAGAAACTTGGCCTTGATCAACCCCTGCTGGTCCAGTACCGGCGCTTCCTTGGTCGGCTTCTGCATGGTGGTCCTTCCTCCCTGAATCCCCGGGACGAGGCCCATGGTTCTTGTACGGCGCTAGGCCCTATTCACGTCGATCTTGGCGTCAGCTACCAGCAGCGCAAGCCGGTCTTGGTGCTCCTCGCCTCCCGCTTGCCAGCCTCTCTGCTCCTCGCTTCCGCCGCACTCCTGGTCCAGCTCCTCCTTGGCATCCTTGCCGGTACCCTCGCGGCGGTCCGTAAGGGCTCTATCCTCGACCATGGCGTGGTTTCCCTCACCCTCCTCGGCGTGAGTACACCGACCTTCTTCCTGGGTCTCGGCCTCCAGTACCTCCTTGCCTACCGGCTTCGCTGGCTCCCTTTCGATGGGTACGGTACCACTTGGCCTGAGCGCCTCCGCTCCGTGATTCTGCCGGCGCTTACGCTAGGTTTCTTCGGCGCCGCTTACTACACCCGCCTGGTCCGTGACGAGGTACTTGGCCAGCTTCGCCAGGATTACGCTCGGACCGCCCTGGCCAAGGGTGCCAGTCGGCTCCGGGTTCTCGTCGTTCACGTCCTGCGGAACACCCTGCTGCCGCTCCTCACCGTTGTCGGTCTCGACTTTGGAGCTCTGCTAGGTGGCGCTATCGTCACAGAGAAGCTCTTTCGATGGCCTGGCCTGGGTCAGCTCTCTGTCGATGCGGTGGTCGAGCGCGACGGCCCTGTCATTCTTGGCACGGTCCTGCTAGCCTCCTCCGCAGTCATCCTGGCCAATCTCTTGGTCGACCTCTCCTATGCCCTCCTCGACCCTCGTAGTCGCTCCCCCTGAACCCTGGAGCGACCTGGAGCGTCGGCGAGGAATCGAGAGGACGGTCGGGGATAAACCAGCTTTGGTTTCAACAGGAAGCTCCCCTGCTCCGTCGAAGTTCCTGGGGAAGCCCTTCTGGAGTCTCAATTCTTCGCCTGGGAGGGAAGATGAGCATCAAGGTGGGGAGGTCTAATCGAACCTGATGAGGCCGAGGTTCTTTTTTCTGAGCCTTCTCTCCTCCTTGAAGATACTCTTGGTCATGCTCCTCTTTCGGACGTGGTTCCTGCTAAGCATGATGCTGTGGGTTGGGTGTGGTGCGAAGACCTCGATCCCGGGTGGATTTGAGGGGCTCGATGTGGTTGAGGAAGAAGAACGTGCCAGTGGGGTGGCTGGCGCAGCCGGGGCGGTAGGAGGCTCTGGAGCAAGTGGGAATGGGGGGTATTTTGTGAACCCAGGGCCCTTTCTGGAGGATTGTTACACCCCCGGTAAGGATGGGCGCCCTACGGGACCCTGCCTGCAGCGTGACGATCCTCTGCTTCCGTCTCTCTTTCCTAACTGTCCCTTCCCAGCGATCCTGCGATCGGGCCCCATTACCGACATCAACGTCACCACGGGGGTCACTCGCTGCTGCTACGAGATCTCCAGCGAAACCTGTCAATTATCTGCTTGGGTTGCCTTGGTTCTGGAGAGGCAGCCGGAGCAGCCGCCCTCCCGGTAGCCTCTGCTCACCAGGTTGCTCCGGGAGCCACGGTGCCTGTCCTGGGCGCAGGATGAGCCATTCGGTTTCAGGGTGGGTTCTAAGAAATTCTGCCAAGGTTTCCCTAGTTTCCAGCGGATCGTGTTCCGTAGTGGAGCGAGGATCGATGATGCGAGGGACGACAGCTTGGAGCGATCCGGGTCTTGCCAGCGCCGCCTGTACTGCGAAGAAACCAAAGGAATCTGCGACCAGCAGTGCGCGTTCTGTGGGGGGCAGGGCACTGCGCAGGGCGAGGCCCAGGGCGATCTCCTTGCGTCGGTCTGCGCCGAGACCCTCGCGGGTGGGCCTCCAGCGGAGTGCGCCGAAGCAACCCGCGAGGGCGATCAGCAACACCCAGGGCCTTGCGCCACGCCCGTGGAGGGTCGCTATCGCCGCCACGCTGGCCACGATCAGAACGAAGATTGGGGCCAGCAGGGTCCGCTCGGGATGGTGGGTAGGGGCGCCTCCGCGGAGTTCTGCCAGGGCGAGGGCCACTATTAGCCCTCCGACCCCTGCGATGGGCAGCCGCATCGACGGGACACGGAGGGTCGCCCAGAGCCCCAGGGTAAGGGCCCAGGGTGCCTCCTGGAGCAAGGCTCGGGGGTAGAGCAGGAGCCCGCTGGGCTCCAGTCCCAGGCTAGCTCGATACACCGCCACCCTGTGGGCGAAGGCGAGGGGGTGGCCGTGAGCGTGGTGGTTCCAGAGGAGCCAGAGGAGTGGGCCAGCTGCGGCCAGGAGCGAGGCGGGGAGGAGGGCCGGTCGGTGTCGCCCATAGAAAGCGGTGACAAGAGCAAAGAATGCGGTGGGGATCCACGCTTCGTAGCGGCTGAGGGAAGCCAAGGTGAGGAAGCCTGCGGCGAGGAACCAGCGCCAGGTGGGGGCCTCCCGAGCAGAGGCGAGGTGAAGGAGGGCGAAGGCGACGGCAGTGGCAGCAGGGAGTTCAGGAACCGGAGCCGCGCCAAGGAAGGAAACCAAGGGGAGGAACAGGGGGAGGATGGCGGCGAGGAGGGAGCTGCGGGGGTCGAGGCCGGCAGCCGCCCCGCTAGCGACCAACAGTGCTCCGGAGGCTCCGGCGGTAACGACCGCCAGCACTCGGGCTATGGTGAGCGAAGACCCTAGGAGCATCATGGCGGCGCCGTACAGCCAGAAGGGGGCTGGGAGCCAGCTCGTTCCTGTGGGATCGAGGCGAGGTGTGGCGACGAAGGACTGGGCGATCACCACCCGGGCGTGGTCGTCGTCCGAGAGGCTGTCAAAGCCTGCAAGCCGAAGGAGCCCCGCCGAAGCTGCGTGGGCGATCCCGGCGAGGAGGGCAGCTCCAAGCCAGGTCCGGCGGTTTCGTTGCATGAGGCTTCCTAGCCTACCTCGCTGTTGGGGGGAATCTGAAGGAATGCTGGCTCCCGTGGAATCCGGGGCTCGCTTGCGCTAGGGGCCCAGTATGGCTAGCGCCGTGTTGCCCTTTGAAGCTCCGGTAGTTCACCTGTTGGAGCGCGTTCGCGAGCTAAGGAAGCTCGCGGAGACAGATCCGAGTGTGGCGGCGGAGCTGGCAGCGCTGGAGGCGTCCACCTGCCAGGTTGCCCGTGAGCTGTTCAATCAGCTTACACCCATGCAAAAGGTACAGCTCTCCCGACATCCTCAGCGTCCTTACACGCTGGACTACATCCAGCACTTGTTCACGGATTGGGTTGAGCTTCATGGTGACCGGCGCTTTGCGGACGACCGGAGCATCGTAGCGGGGCTTGCCTCCTTCCAGGGGAGGAGTGTGGTAGTGGTGGGCCACCAGAAGGGGCGCTCCACCAAGGAGAACATGATACGCAATTTTGGGATGCCCCACCCGGAAGGTTATCGGAAAGCGATCCGACTCTACGAGATGGCCGATCGCTTTCGGCTGCCGCTGCTCACCTTCATCGACACTCCGGGCGCCTACCCAGGCATTGGCGCGGAGGAGCGGGGCCAGAGCGAGGCCATTGGGGCCTGCCTTGCCGCCCTGAGCAACGTGGGCTCTCCGGTGATTGCTACCATCATCGGTGAGGGAGGCTCCGGAGGGGCTCTAGCGCTGGGGCTTGCCAACCGGGTGCTGATGCTGGAATTCGGATGTTACTCGGTCATCTCTCCCGAGGGGTGTGCTGCTATCCTCTGGAAGGACGGGAGTCGCTCTGCTGAGGCTGCCGAGCGTCTGCGGATCACAGCTCCCGATCTCCTCGCCTTTGGTATCGTCGATGAAGTGATCGAGGAGCCTCCCGGGGGTGCTCACCAAGACCATGTCTGGATGGCCCGGAGGCTCGGGGATGCCCTACAGGCACACCTTGGTGAATTGCTCCCCCTCTCCCCTCAGGCGCTTCGGGATGACCGTTACCGGAAGTTCCGTGCCATGGGTGTCTTCGCCTCGTGATACGCCTTGCCTTGATCGGCGCTGGAGTTTGGGGGCAGAACCTGCTCCGGATTGCCCTTGAGCGTAATGTCCTCGCTGCTGTCGTCGATCCGGAGAAGCAAGCCCTCGACAGGGTAGCGCAGCGAGCCCCTCAGGTTCCCTGCTTCCCGACCTTCGGGGCCTTGCTTCACTCCGGAATCTCCCTAGATGCAGCGGTGATCGCCTCCCCAGCGCGGACTCATGGTGCTCTGGCAGCAGCGGCGCTGGAGGCGGGCCTTGACCTGCTAGTGGAGAAGCCCTTGACGGTCCAGAGCGCAGAAGCAACGGCACTGGTCCGGAGAGCGCAGCAGACAAGGCGTGTGGCTATGGTGGGTCACCTGCTGCGATATCATCCTGCCATTGAGCGAATGCTCGCGGAGGTTCATCGGGGGGTCATCGGAGTTCCTATCAAGTTCCTCTCTTGGCGTCGCTCCCCCCCGGGCCGCTCCTCGGACGTGGAAGCGCTCTGGGCCCTGGCTCCCCACGATCTTTCACTCCTATTGGCCCTCGATAGCGGTCCCCTGGTTGTTCGGTCGGCGCGACTCTCCTCTGAGCAGGCTTCGGTACGTCTGGAGACTTCGGCTGGCTTTTCCACCCAGCTTCATCTCTCTCGATGCCATCCTGTCAAAGAACGCTGCTTGGTTCTTTGGGGTACGGAGGGGGCCCTGCTGTTTGATGACCTGAATCCAGCTGCTCCCCTCCGTCTCCAGCGCTTTGATGGCCGTCAATGGCAAGAGGATGGGGTTCCCCTGGCCATCGATCCTGCTGAGCCTCTGGCCCGCGAGCTGGAGCACTTTCTCCACTGCGTCTCTGTTCGGGGTACCCCTCGCACGCCCTTCTCCGATGGCGCTCAGGTGGTACGCTGGCTGGAGGCCATCGAAGCCGCCTGCCCTCGATCTCCTTGCCTGCGAGAAGACAGCCTGCCGTGATCCTGCATCGGTCACTCCTCGTGCTCTGCTTGACGACCCTGGTTTCTCCAGTCCAGGCCGACGAAACCAGCGAGCTTATGATGCAGGCAACCCAGGCAGAGCAATCCCTCGATTTCGCCGCTGCCGAAGCTGCTTACACCAAGATCCTCGAGTTGCGTCCCTCCGGCTCCTTTGCCCACCGCGCCCGCATTCGTCTTGAGCATCTCAGGGCCCACGCCGAGGGAGGCTATGCTCCATTGAAGCATCTGGAGGAAGTCCGCCGTGTCCCCCGGCTGGCTTCCGATCCGGAGGCACTTGCTGCCCTCTTCGAAGAGGCGCAACGGTTCCCCCCTGGCAAGGTCCGGACTGAGGCATTGTTGCTGGTCGCCGAGGGGTTTGGTCAACGGCTCCGTCGCTCGGAGCAAGCCCTTGCACCAGCCTCTATGCTCCTCCGAGATCCGCAAGTGGATCGACCGCTGCGAGCCCATGCTCTGAAGCTGATGGTGGAGGCCCACTTGGCCCTTGGGCAGAAGGCACAGGCAGCGGCGGTTGTGGCCGAGTTCCCTGGGCTCGCCCCGGTCCTGGAGCGACGCCTCGCGGTGGATCGGCGCCGCCATCTTCTCTTCAATGCCTCGATAGGGTGCCTCGCAGTCCTGGGGGCGATCCTGGTGGTGTCTCTTGGCAAGCTCCGGGGTCGCTTGTGGTTCCTGCGCCGGATCTTCCTGTCCGCCACCAGTCTGTCTACGGTGGCTTTGCTGGGGAGTGTGGGGTCTTGGTTGACCTATTGGTACGACGAATCTCTGAGCCTTCGCCCCTTTTGGCTGCTAGGGGCAGGGGTGTGGATGGTGGATCGAAGCGTGGCTGTGGGGAGGGAGGCGGTAGGAAGGACGAAGGGGGCGCGGATGGTTTTGGGGGGCCTTGGGGTTCTTGGCGTGCTGGCGGTGGCGTTCCTTGCCCTGTTCTTGAGCGATCCGCTGTACCTAGAAAGCTTCGGGCTCTGACCTCCTCTTGGCCTGATGACAACTATAGGGAGGAGGTCTGCTACGCTGCCGGAGGTGAAGGATCGGCCCCGCGTACTACTGCTGTGGCCCGGAGGGCTCTTTCAAAGAGGAGCCAACTTTGGGGTTCCGCAGATTCTGTCCCTAGCGGGGGCGGTACGAGGCGCAGGGGGGGAGGTGACAGTGGTCGATTTGGACTGCGAGCGGGCCTTGGGACCAGTCAATCTAAGGGCACTGGCGGCGGGATACGACCTGATCGGAGTTTCTTGTTATTCGTCCTACGATTACCTGAAGGTAATGGCCATCGGGGAGCATCTGCGGGCGGCGGCGCCCCGTGCTTGGATAGTGGTGGGGGGCTACCATCCGTCGGCGCGGCCGGGGGATTTCACGGGAGCGGATTCTCCCTACGACTATGTGGTGGTGGGGGATGGGGAGGGATCCCTGGCGAGGCTTACGGAAGCGCTCTCCTCGGGGAAGAAACCGCTGACCCGGGTGCTTGGGCCTACTTCCTCACCAGGACCAGGAGACTACGACTGGTCTTTGCTCGCGAGGTACTTGCCGGTGGCGAGGAAAGTGGCCTCGCAAGCGGAGATCTACCTCTCACGGGGGTGCCCCTACGATTGTGCCTTTTGCATGGAGCGGGCAAAGCGGGACACCTCTTGGCGAGCGCGGGAGCCGGAGCATGCGCTAGAGCAACTCCACCAGCTGGACAGCTTTCTGGATCTTCGAGGGTGGACCGTATTCGTGGCGGATGCCCTCTTCGGGATGAAGCAGGGGTGGCGTAGGGCGCTGCTGGAAGGCCTAGCTCGGAGGCCCCTGCGCGCGGACAAGGTGTGGTTGCTGATCCGAATCGATCTGGTGGACCGGGAGGATCTGGAGCTGATGGCGCGGGCCAATGTGGCACCGGGGTTTGGGTTGGAGTCGGGGGATCCGGAGCAGGTGAGGCGGGTGAGGAAAACCGGAAAGCTCGGGGACTACCTGGAGAGGTTGCTACAGATAGGAGGCTGGGCACGAGAGTTGGGGGTGCCCTTCGGAGCCAACGTGATCCTGGGGCATCCGGGGGAGACTGAGGCCTCGATCCGGACCACGGCGGCGTACCTTCGACGACTTTTCTTGGGCGATTCCCGAGGGACCACCGGGTTCCTGTCGGTGGACCCGT
>JANWXX010000175.1 GCA_025057345.1 Polyangiaceae bacterium
CGAGCAGCCCTATGACGGACCTAGGATAGATTTTCGTGAGACAATCTTCTGGAATCCTTCGGTGCGGACCGGTGAGGGGGGAGAGGCTCAGGTCCAGTTGTTTCTTTCGGATGCGGTGACGACGTTCCGTGTGTTTGCAGAGGGACTAGGGGGGGGACAGGGAGGGCGAGGGGAGGCGGTGATCGCCTCGAAGTTGCCGGTGGTTCTGGCAGCTCGACTTCCGCAGGAGGTTTCCACGGGGGATACCCTGGAGCTTCCCATTACCGTCACCAACGCGACCTCCAAAGCCCGTAAGGCGAGGCTAGTTACCTCCTTGGGTAAGGCGTTTGTTCTTAGTGGACCGACGCCACCCACAGAGCTTGACCTACGTGGCGGTGAGGGCCAGACGATCTTTGTGCCGCTCCGGGTGGTGGGCAGTGGGCGAGACGAGAAGGAGGGTGCTCTTGAGGTCACCGTCGAAAGCGGGAACCTCCGGGACGTTCTGGCGCGCACGGTCCGGATCGTCCCTGGCGGCTTCCCCCAGGAAAAGAGTGCCTCTGGGAAGCTCCGTGGAGGTAGCGCTCGCCACGAGATCGACCTACCGGAGTCTCTCGCTGGGAGCCTCTTGGCAACCTTGGAGGTCTACCCTTCTCCCACCGCGACCCTCCTCGCGGGCATGGAAGCGATGCTCCAGGAGCCAAGTGGCTGTTTTGAGCAAGCATCGAGCAGCAATTACCCCAACGTGATGGTGCTTTCTTACCTGGCCACCCAGCCAAAGACAGATCCTGCGGTGGTTTCCCACGCTACCCAGCTCCTTGCTCGGGGGTACAAGCGGCTCACAGGTTATGAGAGCAAGAGCAAGGGCTTCGAGTGGTTCGGGGAGGATCCTGGGCACGAAGCGCTTACGGCTTACGGGGTCGTGCAGTTCACCGATATGGCCAAGGTATTTCCCGACGTGGATCGAGGGATGATCCAGCGCACGGTTGCTTGGCTCAAGGCACGCCGCGACGGCAAGGGAGGCTACCAGCGCAACAGCAAAGCTCTTGACTCCTTCGGTCAGGCTTCGGAAGAAACCACGAATATCTACATCACCCACGCCATCGCGGAGGCCGGGGAGGCGAAGGACTTCGCCCAGGAGATCGAAGCTACCCGCAAGCTTGCTTCCTCCACTCGCGACCCATACCTTCTTGCACTGGCCGCCGACACTCTCGTCCTTGTGGAACCGGATGCCCCCGATACCCTCGAGGCTCTTCGCAAGCTTGCCTCTCTGCAAGCCCAAGATGGGAGCTTCCCCGGTGCTCGCGAGAGCATCACCCGCTCCGGAGGTATCGCCCTCGCTGTCGAGACTACGGCTCTCGCTGCCTTGGCCTTGCAGCGTTCTCCCGAACATAGCGCAGCGAGCACCCGCGCCCTCAATTGGATTGCCAGGCAACGCAACGGTGCAGGGGGGTTCGGCTCGACACAAGCTACGGTCCTCGCGCTTAAGGCGTTGACCCGTGGCGCTAGCGGGTTTCCCTCCGAGGGATCCCTGACGGTGACCATCAATGGTGGTGCGCCTTTGATCCTGAAGCTAGCCGGGGTTCAGAGGCCATCCTTGACCAAGTTGGAGGGGCAGCTCCGCAAGGGCAAGAATATCATTGAGGTGAAGGGGCCGGACGGTGTGGAGTATGGATTTTCCATAAAATACCGGACGGATTACCCTAACAAAGGGAAACCCCAGGTAGAACTGGAGGTATCCGGGCCTAGGTCAGCGCGACTAGGGGAGGGAGTGAAGCTGATGGCTACGGTGATGAACAAGAGCAACGCGGGGCTTCCGATGGTACTGGTGCGAGTAGGGATTCCAGGGGGATTGATTTATCAGACTTGGCAGCTTGATGAACTCAAGGCACGGAGAGTGATCGACTTCTACGAAACTCGGGAGCGGGAGGTGATTTTGTACTTCCGAGGGATGGCTCCGAAGGCGAAGGTGGAGGTGCCAATCCAGCTCCTTGCTACGGTTCCAGGGAGGTACACAAGCCCTGCGAGCCAGGCCTATCTCTATTACACTGACGAGCACCGCAGCATGGTTGCCCCGCGGATCTTCACAGTGAACCGCTGATGTGGAGGCCAACTATGAGAATCCATCGGACTTCTACGATACTCCTTGCAGCGGCTTTTCTCTCCACCCTCACCCTCAGTCTTCGTGCCCAAAGCCCCGAGGCGCGGGAGCGCCAGCAGGCAGTGGCCAGCTTTGTGGAGGAGCAGTTCTTCTCTACCCGGGGGAGGGCGTTCCACATTACGACCGACAAGCCCCTCTACCGCCCCGGCGAGGTCATCTGGTTCCGCGCTTGGGAGGTCATCGTCCGCGATTTCTCCTCATCTTCCGTGGATCATGGCATTACCGTGCAGCTCTTGGATCCAAGGGGAGCTAAGGTGGCTGAAAAGCGTATCCTTTCCCGGGGAGGGGTGGCCACCAATGACTTTGTGATCGCTCCCTCGCTCCCCGGAGGCAACTACACTCTCCGGCTAGTGAGCGATCTGGGAGGGCAGCACGATCACCTGATCCAAGTTTCGACTTACGAAGTACCCCGGCTCAAGAAGGTGGTAGAGTTCACCCGGTCCTCCTATGCCCCCGGGGATATGGTGACGGCGCTAATTCACGTGGAGAAGGCCACTGGAGAGTCGCTGACGGGAGGTCGTGTCACCGCCAACCTTACCCTAGGGAGATCTTCTCTCGCGGTCTTTGGGGTGCCTATCGACGGCAAAGGCAACGGGGTAGTTCGCTTCCAGGTGCCCCCAGGGATGAAGGAGAGCAATTTGCTCTTGACCCTGAATGCAGATGCTGGAGGCATCGTCGAGACACTCCAGAGGAGAGTGCCTGTAGTCCTTGATCAGATCACGGTTGGCATTTTCCCCGAGGGAGGAGATCTAGTGGTAGACATCCCTTCCCGGGTCTATTTGATGGCTCGCGACGACCAGGGGAAGCCTGTGGAGGTTGAAGGGAACGTGGTCGACGATCAGGGGGCGGTGGTAGGGACGTTCAAGTCCTTCCATGACGGGATGGCGCGTGTCCCGCTTACGCCAAAGGCCGGGCGCTCCTACGTGGTGCGTCTCTCCCGCCCTGGAGCTCCGATCACACCAATCCCGGTGGCTCGGACTGATGGTTGCGTGTTGCGGAGCGAGGATGATTTTCTTTCTCGATCGTCCTCCCTCAAGGCCACGGTGACCTGCTCCGGGGCGAGGAAGCTGGTCGCTGCGGCCACGTTGCGAGAGAAGCTCCTGGCCTCGGCGCCCCTCGATGTTGCTGCGGGGACGCCGACCTCCGTCGAGCTACCGCTCCCGGCGGACACCGTGGGTGCGGTACGAGTGACCATCTTCGACGCGGAGAAGCGACCGCAGGCAGAGAGGCTGGTCTACCGGGGTTTGGGGCGCGAATTGAGGGTACAGATCACGACGGATAGAAAGGTGTACTCCCCCCGGGACAGGGTTACCCTAACGGTGAAAACCACCACTGCGGAAGGTAAGCCGGTGGCTGCGGACGTGGCTTTGGCAGTGGTGGATGATGCGGTGCTGCGCCTGGCGAATAGCAAGACCCCGCACCTGCTCTCGGAGCTGTACCTTCTCTACGAGATGCCGGGGCAGACGATCCATGAGCCTAACTTCTACTTCTCTGGAGACAAAAAGGCCCCTGAGGCGATGGACTTGCTGGTGGCTACCCAAGGCTATCGGCGCTTCTCTTGGGCGTGGGTTCCTCGATAAGAAGTCGAGGCATGGATTCATCGCCACGCCCGGCTACGCTCTCGTACAATCGCACGAATGGTTTCTGCTTTCGCAGGAACCTGCTCGAAGCGCTCTGGACGCTCGAAGAGATCTCGACTCCTTGGGGGAAGAGGCGGGTGCTCTCCGGTTGCTTGCTTGACGGTTTCGGGGAACTTGGCTGGGTGGGCGGTGGCGAGGGTCACTACGAAGCCTGGCTCCTTCAGGCGAGTGCGAGCTTGGAGGCCGACAGCAGTATGGGGGCAGACAAGGTTTCCCTCTTGAGCCTGAATTCGTAGCTGCAAGAGAGTTTCCTCGTCAGAAACCGATGTGGCAGAGAACCAGGTACGGAGGCGAGCGAGGGCGTCGGACGGGAGGAGGCATGCGCCGTCCCGGGAGAGATCACGCTGTAGGTTGCAGAGTTGGTCTGCATTACGATCGAGGGCCTCGAAGAGGATCCGCTCGAAGTTGGAAGCGAGCTGGATATCCATAGCTGGAGAGAGTGTCGCGCGAGAGGGACCTCGGCGGTATTCTCCGGTTTCCAGGGCACGGACCAGGACATCGTTTGCGTTGGTGGCAAGGAGGATTCGGCCAACGGGGGCGCCGAGCTGTCGTGCGACCCATCCAGAGTAGGCGTCGCCGAAGTTCCCGGTGGGCACGACGAAGTGGACGGGACCGAGGTGACCTAGGGTGTGAGCGACGCGAGCGAAGTAGACGGACTGAGCGGCAATGCGTCCCCAGTTGATCGAGTTGACGCCGGAGAGGCGGGCACGAGTGGCGAAGGTTGTATCGGAGAAGAGCTGCTTGACGAGGGCCTGGCAGATGTCGAAGTCACCGTTGACCTCCAGCACATGGATATTGGAAGCCCCGGAGGTGGTCATGAAGCGTCGCTGCGCCGAAGAGACTCGCCCTCGCGGAGTGAGCACGAAGAGGTCGATAGTTTCCCGGTTCTTGAAAGCCTCGACGGCGGCACCGCCGGTGTCGCCAGAGGTGGCGCAGAGGATCGAGAGGCGCTCCTTCTGTTGTCGGAGGACGAGGTCATAGAGGGGCCCCAAGAGTTGCATGGCGACGTCCTTGAAGGAGAGAGAAGGCCCTCGAAATAGCTCCAAGAGCCAGTCGCTGACGCCAATCTGACGCAGCGGGGCTACCGATTCAGGCCACGCTCCGTTGAGATAAGCCTGAAGGCACAGAGCATCGGCGTCGTCCACCTGCTCCAGGCCCTCCAGATCGCCTCCAGAGAACGCTAGGAGCACGCGCGCTGCGGTGTAGGCGTAGTGCCCGAGGATGGCGTTGTGGCGCTCCGTCTCGTTTGGGAAGAGGTGAGGCCAAGTTTCTGGGACGTAGAGCCCACCGTCTGGGGCGAGCCCGCCGAGGACGGACTCCAGGAAGGATATGGGCGGCGCTTGGCCGCGGGTCGAGAGGTAGCGCATGAGGCCAACGGTAGCCGAGGTGGGCAGTGTAGGGATTGGGATGGATCTGCAAGGACGCATAAGGTTGGCCTTGGAGAGAGAATCCAGGCAGAATCGAGGGATGCGCTTCCTCCGGCGAGTTGTTGATCTGGTGTTGCTAGCCCCCGGTTGGGGGTGCAGCCACCACGCTACCCAGGCCCAGCTTCGTGCCGCCGCCCACGACCTCGACTGTCCGACCGACAACCTCCGCCACTGTTCCCTCGGTGAGCGTAGCTGCTGGGCGGCCGGCTACGGGAAGTTGGCGACCTAGCGAGCGGAGCGAGCCCTGAACTCTAGTGTTGGGAGGTGGAGAGCTTGGAGGTTCATGATGGGGATCTTCTACTAAGCCTCGCAGCTCTGTTCGCGCTGGTGGCGGTGGTGCAGACCGTCCGGATCCTCTGGCTGCGGGGTGAACCGTCGCGGAGGGCGAGGCGTAGGGTGGCCCGAGCCCTCCAGGGAGAGCGAGAAGCGGAGCGCTTGGTCCAGGAGCAGGGCTACCGGATTCTCGCGGTGCAGCCCGAGTACACTTGGCAGCTCTTGGTGGACGGGCGACCAGCTCAGGTGATACTTCGGCCCGATCTGGTGCTGGAGCGAGAAGGGCGTCGTTACATCGCCGACGTGAAAACGGGTCACAGTGCTCCGGATCCACTCTCCTCCGCAACCCGACGTCAGCTGCTGGAGTATTTGGTCGCTTGCCAGGTTGATGGCGTACTGGTCGTGGACGTGGAGGCAAGGAGGATCCGCTCTCTGGTGTTCCCAAGCCATACGCTGCCCATGGGAGCTTTGCGTAGCGAGGCTCCCTGGGGGTGGGCGCTTATGGGGATGATAGCTGGGGCTGGTTTGTTGTCGTTGGTGCAGCAGGGGCTGCGCTAAGCAAGGTTTACACCCCCGAACAGCGGAGAGTTGGGGGAGGGGGCTCGGTGTCATGATCCTCTGCCCCGGGTCCAAAATCAGTGAGGTAGACGGTGCGCTCGGTGTCCGGCTCGTCCAAGTCGAGGATGAGTTCGTCGAAGAAAAGTTCTAGATCTTCGTCGCTTAGCTCGATCTCGTCCGACTCATTTGCTGCTGGTGGCATCCGAGGCCGAACTGCCTGGATTACGTCGGAGCGCTCAAGAACCGGCATGTATTCTTCCTCAGAGGAGGGAGCCTCGGAGTGCGGATGCGCCACCTCAAGCGGACGCGCCACCTCAAAGCGCGCGGAGCGCAGCGTGGGCGGACCGCTGGAGGGCGGAACCTCCTCGTCGAGAGGGGTGGGTTTGCGGAAGGGGACCATGGTGGAAGCCTCGGGTGTTTCGAATCAATGGCAAGGAGCGTGCTCACACAGCCAACTGCCCTGGAAGGCCCCTTGTTCCCGAAGAAGTGGGAGCAAACCTGGATACTGACAGGGGGTCGGGTAGCTCAGGCGTCGCGGATCCCTGACAGCCCTGTCACACCTTCCCAAAGGATTAGATAACTGCGGCTTAGGAGTCACTCTGAGTTCTATTGGGCACGAAGGATTCTAGAAGTCTGAGGGATCAGCGGATAGCTATCTGCTGACGGAGAGCAAGGCGTTGGCGTGCCCAGGCAGTACCCTCTGCGACCGAGGAAACCACCACATACTCGAAGAAGGGAGGCTGTATCCAGAAGATAGCGGTCAGGGCGCCCCGGATGGTCGGGGAGGCAATCACGAAGGCAACGCCGGTACAGTAGCGTCGCAGAAGTGCCTCGTGTTCCCGGAGAAATTCAGCCTGCTGGCGGCGCTCAGTGGCACTGGGAGCACGGGACTGGGTGGCGTCGAAGACGGCAGCGAAGGGCTGACGCTTTTGGAGCTGAGCAAGGTAGCGGGCAAGGTAGCCATCGAAGTCTTGCTGGGTCCAATTGGAGCTGAAGCGCACTCGGAGCAGGGGAAACTCTTTGTCGTCTAGCTCGATGGCCATCTTCGTAGAGGATGGCACGCGCTGTCTACCTTTGGAAGGGGGGAGGAGAACCTGGCTGGGACGGAGAGGGATTTAGTTTGACCTTCCTCGACGAGGGCGCCTACAAGATTGCCAAGGCGGGTCGTAAGATCGCTATAGAAGTAACCTGGAAGAAATGCTTCCTGCAGATGCTCCGAGCCCCTGGATAGCTAGGCGAAGTCAGCTTGCCATAAATACGCGACCTGCCATCGTAGCCGAGGATGGGGCGCTGACCCATCAGGAGCTTGCCTTGCGTGCGGGGATGGTGGCTGCGGCGCTGCTGGCCGGGCGTCGTTCCCTTCAGGGCGAAGCGGTGGCCCTACTCGCACGCCCTTCCTGTACTTGGGTGGCGGGATTCCTCGGGATCCTTGAGGCAGGGGGCGTGGCTGTTCCACTATCTTCTCATTATACGGATAGGGAAATTCTCTATATTCTCCAGGATGCGGAGGTAAAGGTGCTCCTGGTGGACGGAGCCCACGTGAGGACGGTAGGCTTGTCGGGAGTCCGGTGTTTGACGCTGGAGGATTTGCCGATGGGAGGCGCTCCTCCTGCTTCTTGTACTGCCGGGGACAGAGCGTTGATGCTTTACACGAGTGGGACCACCGGCAAACCCAAGGGGGTAGTCTTGACGCATCAGAACCTGGAGGCACAGACCAGGTTGCTGGGGGAAGCGTGGAGGATAAGCGAGACGGATCGGCTGCTCCATGCACTGCCACTCCACCACATGCACGGTGTGGTGATCGCGCTGTTGACGACCTTGCAGTCGGGGGGGAGCACCGAGCTTCTGCCGCGCTTTGATCCGATGGCGGTCTGGGACGGGTTTGCCCGATCCACAGTGTGGATGGGGGTGCCAACGATGTACCATAAGCTATTGGATGCTTTTGAGCAGGCTCCTGAAGAAGTACGGAGGCGGTGGAGGGAGGGAGCGCGAGGGTTGCGGCTTGCGACCAGCGGTTCCGCGGCTCTGCCGGCGACGCTGGCGACCCGATGGGAGGTCATCGCAGGGGTGGTCCCCCTGGAGCGCTTCGGGATGACCGAGCTGGGGGTGGCACTGACCAACCCCCTGGATGGAGAGCGCAAGGTTGGTTCGGTGGGGAGGCCACTGTCGGGGGTGGAGGTGCAGGTGGTCGACGAAGAAGGTAGGTTGGTTGCACCTGGAGAGCCTGGGGAGATCGTGGTGCGAGGGCCCACGGTGTTTGCTGGGTACCACCGTCGGGGAGATGCGACCCGGGAGGCCTTCCGTGGGGGGTGGTTTTGCACTGGGGATACGGCGACCTTGGACCAGGAGGGGTATGTGCGGATCTTGGGGAGGACGAGCGTGGATATCCTCAAGAGTGGAGGGTACAAGCTGTCAGCGCTGGAGATCGAGGAGGCGTTGGGAGAACACCCGGGGGTAGGGGAGGTGGCCGTGGTGGGACTGCCAGACGAGGCATGGGGGCAGCGGGTGGTAGCAGCTGTGGTGCCGCGTTCCAGCTGGACACAACGAATGACAGGAGAGGAACTGCGGGCATTCTGTCGAGAGCGGTTGGCATCCTACAAGGTTCCGAAGCAGATCCTCCTCACTGAAGAGCTTCCCAGGAATGCCATGGGAAAGATTGTCAAGCAGGCGTTGGTAGAGCGACTGCGATCGCAGGGGTGAGGCAGTGATCTCGATGCGCGCCGGGGCAGCGCTTTGGTAGGCTGGGCACCCCATGTTCATCGATCCCAAAGACGCCCTGCGCTCAGCGGTGCGTTACCTGCACCAAAACCCGGATGTAATGAAGAAGGTGGTGCATAACGTCCGCGACTACAAGATCACAATCCCTCTGGATGTACTGCGCTACCTGGCCAAGAAGGCAGAGGGGAAGAAAAATGCCCCGAAGGATGTGACGGTAGAGGCGGCGGCTCCGGCGCTCCGGGTGGGGGGTCGGGTGACCTTCATGGGGACAGCGCTCCGGTTCTCGGTGACGATCCTGATAGATGACGTGAGCGTGACGAAGGAGGAGCTCCGATTTCAGGTACGGCTCTCGGGGGTCAATCTGGATGTGGAAGGGGACGGAGCCTCACCGGTGGTAGCGCTGATCAAATCCGGGATGCTCGATCTGTCGAAGCCCGGGAACATTGTGCGCTATCTGCCTAACCGCCCTCCGTTTCTTCTGGAGGCGGAGGAGGACCGCATCGTGTTGGATCTGATGCGTGAGGAGAAGATCACCAAGAACCCAAGGGTGATGAAGGTGTTTTCGATTCTTGTGCCCGTATTTGGCCTGCGCCGTGTTGCTGTTGAAGGAGACGTGCTG
>JANWXX010000176.1 GCA_025057345.1 Polyangiaceae bacterium
GGGCGATGAGCTAAACCTGATGGGGCATACGCTCCGATTCTTCTTCCGAGATACCCCTTTATCTCCCCGGAAACCCCCTACAGGTACCAGGGAACTGGTCAGAGGTCAGAGGTGAGCTACATTCGAAAGCTATGACCAATCTGCTCCGGGGCATACATCGGTTCGCGCTCGCAACGGGCGCATGGTTGCTAGCTGTGACGTCACTTGCGGGCTGCTCTTCGACGAGCGACTCAAGAGGTGCTCATCCCTCCCCTATCTTGCTGGAGTCCTCCGAGGATATCCCGGGGCAGATCGTCGTCGACTTCCGGGACGACGTGGGTGCTTCCGACATCCATTCGGTGCTTACCGCCGGGCTGGGGCTCACCTTCGCCCCCACGGCGCTCGAAGCACAGACACGCATCCAGATTGCCACGGTGCCGGCGGGGCTGACCGGGCTCATACTGGCGAAGCTCAATGCGGACCCACGAGTCGAATACGCTGAGCCTCTGGCGCGGGTGCATGCGCTGTTCACGCCCGACGACCCCCTCTTCAAGGATCAGTGGCATCTGGCCCGGGTGGGCGCCCCGACCGCGTGGCACTATGCAACGGGCCGCGGGGTAACGGTAGCGGTAGTTGACACCGGCATCGCCTGCGAGGATTATAACTCCTTCGTCAAAGTCAGCGATTTGAACCATACGCGCTGCGTCGAGGGCTTCAACTTCATCAACAACACGCCCCACGCCAATGACGACCAAGGACATGGTACCCACGTCGCAGGGACCATTGCCCAGTCGACCCACAACGGACACGGCGCAGCGGGGATGGCCTTCCACGCAAAGCTGATGCCGGTCAAGGTGCTGGGAGCCAACGGCTCCGGTACCACCGCGGGGGTGGCGGATGGTATCCGATGGGCCGCAGATCACGGCGCCCAGGTCATCAACCTCAGCCTAGGTGGCCCTCGCCCAGCGCAGGTGCTCCAGAAGGCGATCCACTACGCACGAGCCAAAGGGGCTGTGGTCATCGCGGCGGCAGGCAATTCCGGCGGCAGCGTTGGCTATCCGGGGGCCCACGACGGTGTGATCGCTGTTAGTGCCAGCGACCGAGACGACAAGATCGCCAAGTTTTCCTCCCGTGGGCCCCAGGTCGACATCGCAGCTCCCGGGGTTGATGTAGTACAGCAGACCATCTGCGAGGGGGGCAAGGGCAAATGCGAGCGCTTCCCCGCCTTCAACGGAACCTCTATGGCTACACCTCACGTCTCCGGAGCAGCAGCCATGCTGATCAGCCAGGGTGTCACCGACCCGGATGCGATCGAACGTATCCTCAAAGGTTCTGCCCGGGTCATCGACCCCTCCGACGACGGGAAGGCACTCTATGGTGCTGGCATCCTCGACGCGGCGGCGGCGGTGAAGCAAACCGCCCTCTCCCACACCTTGACTCGTCTCGCCCTTCTGGGAGTACTAGCCGCTTGGGCTGCCTACATGGCTCGTAAAGCCAACGGCCTCAGCAAGATTCTCTCCCCCGGCTTCCTCTTGGGCGCGCTGCTCACCGGCCCAGGTCTTCTTTTCTTCGCACCGCTGGTCAGTCCTCTCCCCCTGCTGGCCCTTGACGTCCTGGCCCGCCCTCTCGCCGATCTCGATCTGCTGCTCAGCCCGGCGCTCCATCGGTGGCTCCCGCTCGCGAACATCCTCCTTCCCTTCGGACTGACCACCCTCGCCTTCGGCATCAAGGGTCTGCGCCCCACCCTCGCCGGCATCTCCCTCGGCACGGCGGCCTACCTCGGTTCAGTGTTGGTCCTCAACGAGTCCTTCCCTCCCGTCGGTAAGGTGCTGCTCCTCAGCTGGGTTGCGGTCAACGCGGTGCTTTGCTCCTTCTTCGGGAAATTTCTCCTCACCGAGGAGGATTAACCCCACCTTTACGAGCAGGTCTACGAGATGCAGCCCTTGGAGCACCCCTGTTTCAGGGTTACAGTCCTGCACCCCACTGGAGATAGCCCAACGAGCACTTGGTAAGGAGGGGGTAGGGCGAGGAACAGCAAAGGAATCTACCCGAGAATTTCGCGGAGTACGGGGGCGGTGGGGGTTGTTGCTTGGCTGACCTCGCGGGGAGAGCCTTCGGCGATCACGAGGCCGCCGCCCTCGCCGCCGTCGGGGCCGAGCTCGATCACATGATCGGCGCTCGCGAGCACCCAGGGGTGGTGCTCGACCACCACCAGGGTGTCGCCCCGATCCACGAGGCGAGCGAGGACGTCCATCAGCCGGGCGACGTCGCCCAGGTGCAACCCGGTGGTGGGCTCGTCGAGTACATAGAGGGTGGGCTCGTGGCGGGAGGAGGCAGTCAGCTCAGCGGCAAGCTTGAGGCGCTGGGCCTCGCCTCCACTCAGCGTGTGGGAGCCCTGGCCAAGCTGCAGGTACCCCACGCCTAGGTCGTCAAGGGTGGCTAGTGGAGCAGTGATCTTCGGGTGGGCTTTGAAGTGCTCGACAGCCTCCCGAGCAGTCATACGGAGAACCTCGCCGATGTTGCGGCCCAAGTAAGAAACCTCCAATGTGCGAGGGTCGAAGCGCAGGCCACCGCATGCCTCGCAGGGGACGATCACCTCAGGCAAGAAGGCCATCTTGTGGCAGATGGCGCCCTGCCCCTCGCAGGTGTGGCAGCGCCCTCCCTTGGGCGTGTTGAAGGAGAAGCGGGAGGCATCAAAGCCGGCTACCTGAGCCCCAGGGCTCGACGCATAGAGGCGGCGGATATGATCCCAAATCCCCAGGAAGGTTGCTGGGACGGAGCGCGGGGTGCGCCCGATGGGGGACTGATCGACGGCGATGGCGCGGGCGACGTGCTCGTACCCTTCCAAGTGGTCGAAGGGGCCCGGAGGCTCCTCGACGCCGAGCTTGAGGGCCTGGCGTACCGCCGGGAGCAGCACCTTGCGGACAAGGGTGCTCTTGCCGGAGCCGCTGACACCAGCCACTGCCGTCATCCGGCCCACAGGCACTGCTAGGGTAACGTTCTTGAGGTTGTGAGCACGGGCACCATAAAGCTTGATCCAGCGATCAGGAGCAGGGCGCGGAACACGGGGCGGGCGGAAAGGCAAGGACAGGGCACAGGCAGTAGGAGACGAGGACTCAGCGAGGACCACCGAGGGAATGCCCTGAGCAACGATACGACCTCCCTGCTTACCCCCCGAGGGGCCCAAGTCCACCAGGTAATCCGCGGCCCGGATCAGGTCTGGATCGTGCTCGACAACGAGCACCGTGGAACCAGTGGCCACCAAGGCCCGCAGGTTATCCAACAAGCGGCGGGTGTCCCGTGGGTGGAGGCCGATGGTGGGCTCGTCCAGTACGTAAAGCGCTCCAGTCAACCCTGCACCGAGCTGTGCTGACAACCGGAGCCGCTGCATCTCGCCGCCGCTCAGCGTGGTCGCACGGCGATCCAGCGCCAGGTAGCCAAGCCCCACGTCCTCAAGGAAGGCCAGACGGCGACGAAGCTCGGCCAAGGGGGCTTCGGCGACGGCAGCAGCAGCTCCCTCAAAGACCCAGGAGCGGGCCAGCTCGTCTGCCCGTGCCACCGGGAGTGCCGTGAACTCATGGTAGCGCAACCCGAACAGACGCACCTGACGGGGAAGCGGAGCCAGGCAGGAGCCCTCGCAGCTCTTGCAGGGGCGATTCCCAGAGGATGCCAGCCCTGAGCCCTCACACACCGGGCAGCGTCCTTGCACCGTGTTGAACGAAAACCAGCGGGGGTCGATCTCTGGGACGCCGGTACCGCACCGGGCGCAGGTACGAGAGGTAGACAGCAGCAGTACCTCCCCCTCGCTCTCGACCTTCAAGGAGCCTTGCCCCATCATCAGCCCCTTGGAAAGCCGTTCTGGTGAGATTCGAGCGACAGCAATGCCCTCGGAGACAATCACATCGATGGTGTGCTCCGCAGTCTTTTTCAGCTTAGGCGGCGTATCGGTCATCACCAATTTGCCGTCGCAACGCGCCCGCTCGAAGCCCGCCCGAGCAGCAGCGGTGAACACATCCAAGTGGGTTCCCTTCCGAGCGCGGACCACCGGAGCCAAGATGCGGGGCTTACCGGGAAGTGCCTGGAGCCGGGAAAAAAGTTCCTCCATGGCCACTTTGCTCACCGGTCCGTCACAGGTTGGGCAATGGACCTGCCCCACCCGAGCATAGAGCAGTCTCAGGTAGTGCGCCACCTCGGTAACCGTAGCCACGGTACTGTTGCTCCCGGTCCGGGAAGTGCGCTGCTCCAGAGCGATGCTCGGGGGTACCCCGGTCACACAATCCACATCAGCTCGGGGGAGCATCGGCAAAAATTGGCGGGCGTAGGGTGTTAGAGTTTCTAGGAAGCGCCGCTGCCCCTCGGCAAAGATTACATCGAAGGCCAGGGTGCTCTTGCCCGATCCGCTCGGGCCCGTCATCACCACCAATTGGCTCAGCGGTAGTTCGCAGGAAACCTCGTGGAGGTTGTGCTCTCGGGCTCGCTCCACGGAGATAACCGGGCGCTCCGGTGAGCGCTCCCAACGCTTCGTTGGGCTCATCCGCCATTCGCTTGCTGCCCGGAGTGCTCTGGCTGTAACCCCCTTGCCCCAAGAGCGGAGCTGCTCCGGCGTCCCCTGGTCGACGATGGTACCCCCGTAGCGTCCAGCGCCTGGCCCCAGGTCGATCACCCAGTCGCAGGCCTCGATCAAATCCAGGTCATGCTCCACCAGGACTACGCTTACACCCTCGTCCACCAGTGTATGGAGAGCCTGAATAACTTGCCGAGCATCAAGAGCATGAAGCCCAGCGCTAGGCTCGTCGAGGATGAGCAAAGTACCTCGCTCCAGCGAGGCTAGGGAACGAGCGATCTTCAGCCGCTGGGCCTCCCCGCCACTCAGTGTGCTGAGAGGCTGCCCCAGAGGCAGGTAGCCCAACCCCAGGGCTGCCAGCGGACGCAGCGCCCGATCCAGGGGGAGGTCATCCGAGAAGACCCGGAGTGCCTGGTCCACTGTGAGATTCAAGACGTCTGCGATGCTCAGCCCGCAGTGGCGCACACGGAGCACCGGCTCCTGAAAACGGCGTCCCTTGCACTCAGTACACACGAGAGCCACATCCGCCAGGAACTGCATCTCCACGGTTTCGAAGCCCTCGCCAGCACAGGCCTCACAACGCCCCCCAGGGACATTGAAGCTGAAGGTAGCTGCGTTAAACCCTGCTAGCTTGGCCTCCGGCTCCCCCGCGAACCGGGAGCGGAAGCGATCCCACGCCTTGGTGTAGGTGGCGGCGTTCCCTCGGGAGGTGCGCCCCAGAGGAGATTGATCCACATAGACTACGTTGATCACCTGTTCGGTCCCCTCGATTCGGTCATGGAGGCCGGGGGGGTCAAGGGCGCGGTCGCCGCGGGCCCATGCGAGACCGCGGAAGAGGAGGTCGCGAGCTAGGGTACTCTTGCCAGAGCCGCTGGGTCCAGTGATGGCACAGACAACGCCAAGGGGGACGGTAGCGTCGATGCCCTGGAGGTTGTGCTCCCGGGCATTCCGTAGGTGGATCCATCGGGTTGGGGACCGACGGTGGCGGAGCTCATCGGAGGAGCGGACCAGTGCCTGACCGGAGGGGAGGTCTTTGCGACGAGCCAGATCAGCGGGAGGGCCGTCGAAGAGGATCTGACCGCCGTCGGCACCGGCCCCCGGGCCCAGTTCGATAGCGCGATCAGCAGCGAGGATCACCTGTGGATCATGCTCGACAGCGAGGACCACATTGCCCCGGTCCGCGAGGCGACGCATAGCACGGGTGAGCGGAGGGATGTCGGTAGCATGGAGGCCGACCGTGGGCTCGTCCAAGACGAAGAGGGCGCCGGAGAGGGCAGTGCCCAGAGCAGCCGCAAGGGCGACGCGCTGACCTTCGCCACCGCTGAGTGTACGGGCTTGGCGATCCAGGGTCAGGTAGCCGAGGCCAACCTCTAGCAGGTAGCCAAGACGGTTGAGGAGCTCCCGGCGCACCAACTCTCCCTGGGCGGAGGTGGTGACAAGCTTATCGAGGAGCGCGTGAGCATCGCGGATTTCCAGGGCATGCCACTGGGCGAGGTTCTTGCCGGCGACCTGGTGGGCGAGGGCATCCGGATTGAGGCGAGAGCCTCCGCAAGCAGCGCAGTTCTCGTAGGATCGAAAGCGAGAGAGAAGAACCCGGACGTGCATCTTGTAAGTGCGGCTCTCCATCCAGGTGAACCAGGCACGGACACCAGGATAGCGACCCTCCTCCCAACGCCCCTCACCCTCCAAAATCAGGGATCGGTGCTCTAGGGAGAGATCCTTCCAAGGGACATCGACAGGAATTCCGTGCCTTTGGCAAAACTTGAGCAGCAAGCTGCGCTCGTAGCGCGTAGAGGCGCCGGACCAGGGGCGAATCACCCCGCAACGAACCGACAGCCGCTCGTCGGGGACGACCTTGCTCCAGTCAATGCCGATCGTACGGCCGAATCCCTTGCACGATGGACATGCACCGACCGGCGATTGGTACGAGAACAGGGCGGGACGGGTGGGCTCGAACGTGCGAGCACAACGGGGGCAAGAGAGGCCGCGAGCCACACGGGTTTCCCGGTCCCCGGCAACCGCGTGGGCCACACCGTTTCCCCGGCGCCAGGCCTCCTCGACAGCAGCGACGAGGCGACGGTCGTTCTTCCCCAGGTCAATCCGGTCAATGATCACCTCGACTCGCCCCTCGCCCCTGGCAGCCTCGCTGGGTTTCACGCTGTCCAGATCCCGCACTTCCCCGCCGATCCACAGACGCCGGTAGCCGTCGCGGGCGAGGCGCTCACGCAGCTCCAGGTAGTCGTCGGTGCCAGCGACCCGGATCGGATAGGTGACCAGGGCCTTGCCAGAGCCGAGCGCCGCTTGCACCTGGGCAGCAGCAGACTCCGGCTGGGTCCAGCGGGCTAGTACACCGCAAGCAGGACAAAGAGGGAGAGCCTCCCGAGTGAATAGTGCGGAGAGGTAGGGCTCCAAGTCGGCCAGGGTAGCGACCGTGGAACGGGAACTCTTCACTGGGGCCTTGCGGTCGACGGCGACTCCCGCGGCCACTGGGTCCAGCCGGTCCACCGGGGGACGCTCCAGGCGCTCTAGGAACTGGCGAGCGTAGGGGCTCAAGCTCTCAATGTAGCGGCGCTGACCCTCCGCATAGAGGGTATCCCGGGCCAGTGACGACTTCCCAGAGCCGGAAACCCCGGTGAGGGCCACCAGCTCGCCAGGGTGCAGCTCAAGGGAGACGCCGCGGAGGTTGTGGGTGCGGGCCTTTTCAAGGTGAGTTGAACGCATGCGAGAGGAAAGAAGGCTCCAAGGGGTGGGAAAGGGGTAGCCTAGAGGCCGGTCGGCATGGCATAGCGTCGCGCTCCGGATGGCGAAACCTACCAAGGGTGACGGACTACTCATTCTGCAGAATCGACGGGCTAGCTTTCACTACGAGCTAGGTGAGCGCTACGAAGCGGGTATTGCCCTGACTGGGAGTGAGGTGAAGACGCTGCGCGAAGGCGGTGGTGACCTCACGGACGCTTGGATTGACGTAGAAGACACCCGGGTATGGTTGAAGGGGATGTTGCTACCGCAGCTCCCTCACACGGCCTTCGGCCACGAACCCCGCCGGGCTCGTTTGCTGCTGCTCCACCATGCAGAGATCGACCGAATCCGCAAGGCGCTCACTCAGAAAGGGATGACCGCCGTACCGACTCGGTTGTACTGGAAGAGTGGGCGAGTCAAGGTGGAGCTAGCCATGGCCAAGGGGAAGATCACCGCCGACAAGCGCCGCGCCATCCGCGAGCGGGATCTAGACCGTGAAGCACGGGCGGAGATGGCCCGAGTCCGTAAAGGCCGTTGAGCCTACCGGATTCAAGCGCCGGTTGAGACGAGCTCGGGCTCCGTCACCTCGGCCCGCTGCTCCCGGACAGTCACCACCGGGATCAAAGCCTGCCGGATCACCTCCTCGGTAACACTGCCCAACATCCATCGTGGGATCCCTTTGCGCCCATGAGTTCCCATCACGATGACATCGTACCGATGCCGCTCCGCTTGTTCCAGATCGAGGCTGCCAGGTGCCCCACCACCGCCTCCGTCTCTACACCTGCAACCCTCGGGCCCGGAGCCCTGCCGCCAGGTGCTCCAGCCGTGCTTTGGGCTCCCCGGTGAAGTGTCGGGGTTCAGGTGTCGGTGACGTCGAAATCGACGTAGACGTTCTGCACATCGTCATGGTCATCGAGAGCCTCGGCGAGCTGGAGGGCCACCTCACCTTCGCGTCCAGAGAGCTGCTTAACGTTCTTGGGCAAAAACAGGATCTTGCTCGATTTGACGTTAAGCTTAGCGGCTTCCAGCGCCTCGGTCATCGCCGAGAGGTTCTCAACCGAGGTGGTCACCTGCCAGGTTTCACCAGCATCGCTGTAGTCATCGGCCCCGTTGCCTACCACTAGCTCTATGATCTGGTCTTCGGAAACGTTGGTACGGTCAACCTGGATGACTCCCTTCCGCTCAAAGGCCCAGCCCGCCGTTCCGCTCTGGCCCATAACACCGTTGTTTCGCTCAAAGACCTTACGGAGTTCAGCGGCGGTGCGGTTCCTGTTATCGGTCATGCCCTCCACGAGAAAGAGACTTCCTCCAGGGCCGGTTCCTTCGTAGAGTACTTCCTCATAGGCGGTACCCTCGATCTCGCCGGTGCCCCGCTTGATGGCTCGTTGGATGGTATCTTGCGGCATTTGCTGGCTCTTGGCGTCGGCGATGGCCCGCCGTAGCCGTGGGTTACCCCCTGGATCACCGCCCCCCAGGCGCGCTGCGACCGTAATCTCCTTGATAAGCTTGGTGAACAGCTTGCCGCGTTTGGCATCCAGGGCGCCCTTCTTGTGCTTGATCGTTGCCCACTTGGAATGGCCGCTCATGACCACATCGACTTAGCCCCCATGGCCATGGCGGTCAACTACACCCCGATGAGACGGAACTCGGAGGTGAGCGCGTAGGTGAAGAGCGCGTGGGAGACGAGCGCCGGCGGGAGCCGCTGTTTGCGAGCCACCAGGAACCCCCATACCGCACCACAGAAGAAAGCTGCGAGTAGGACCAGGGGGTTTTTGCCCACCGGGGGCATGGAGAGGGTCCAGAGGGTGGGCAGATGGGCCAGAGCGTAGAGGATCGCCCCGAAGATCCAGCCCCTGCGAACCCCAAGATGCTCCTCCAAGATCTGCTGGACCATCCCCCGCCAGACGATCTCCTCCAGTACGGCGACGGCGACGATGGTCATGGCAAACACCAGCCGGGCGGAGCCTTGGGGTATAGGTCCGAGCTGGAGGTAGAGGCGGATCAGCCAGGCATCCATCGGCGAACCGTGGGGAGCAACCAGCTGACGTCCTGCCACCACTCCTACCCCCAGCAGCAAGGCTGTCA
>JANWXX010000177.1 GCA_025057345.1 Polyangiaceae bacterium
AAGACGTGCATGATCAACCCACCTTTGAACGCATCGCCCCCGAAATCTTCCAAATCCTCCACGGTACCCTCCCAGCGGCCTACAATGCTTCCTTCGACCGTGCTTTCCTCCGTGCTGAGATGATGCGAGCCGGCCTTCTCGCCAACGAAAATTGTCCTCCTGCTCTCCGTGCTGGGGTCGACTGGATTGACCCGTTGATCTGGTCCCGCCACGTCAGCCGCCAGGAGCGCTCCCATAAGCTCAGTGACGTTGCGGCCCGCCTCCACATCCAGCTTCAGAACGCTCACCGTGCTAGCGACGATGCCGAAGCCGCCCTACTGGTGCTCTATGCGCTGGGACGTGACGAGCGCGTCCCCCGTCGTTACGGGAACCTGGTCAAGGAACAGCGACGTCTTAGTAAGCTCCAAGAGCAGGAGATGGCCCGATGGAGAAACCGCTGATCCTGGTTCTCACCACCCTTGCCCTCGCTGGCTGCACTCCACCTAGCACTGCTGCCTCCGAGGCCCGCGTCTGGTCTACCTCCAGCTCTAGCGATGGCTTTGCCTCCTGCCCTGCAGACACCTCCGTGGTCGGTGGCGGCTTCGAGATCGGGGAAGGGGCCCTCGGTCCCGGGCGTGAGGTCCGTGTGATCGCCAGCCGCCCCCACGGCAACGGTTGGCGTGTCGACTGTGTCGATGAGCGCGGCGTTCTCACTACCGGATGCAAGGCCTGGGTTGTCTGTGCCACTGTGCTTCGCTAAGGCATTCACCCTAGGGCTTTCCAAGGCTTCAGCGGATCACCACGCGGATCACCCGGGGTGGCAAGGCTGGGGGGAGCAAATAGCGGGTGAGCCAGAGCCCTGCCAGGAAGCCACCGATGTGGGCAAAGAAGGCTACACCGACCTGGGCTGAGGAGGTGAGGGAAGTGAAGCCATGAAGTACTTGGAACAGAAACCAGGTGACGATCACCACCCAAGCCGGCAGCTCGAAGGGCCAAAAGAACAGCGGCGGGATAACCGTGACCACCCGGGCCCCTGGACACAAGAGGAAGTAGGCTCCCAACACTCCGGCGATAGCTCCGGAAGCTCCCACCATCGGGACCATGGACGACGGTTCGATCAACATTTGCCCCAGAGCACCGCCTACACCAGCCAGCAGGTAGAACAACAGGAAGCGAAGTTTACCCAGGCGATCCTCCACATTGTCGCCAAAAACCCAGAGGTAGAGCATGTTAGAGCTCAAGTGCAGCAGCCCGCCGTGGAGGAACATGCTGCTGAACAGGGTAAGCCCGTCGCCCAGTGGGTCTTGCAAAAAGCGCCCGGGAATGAACCCCCACGCCCTCACCACTTCGTCCGGAGCCTCTCCGAGCACTTGCCAAGCAAACGCTGCTACGTTCCCTAGGATCAGCCCCCAAGTGATCCAAGGGGTGTTGCGGGTGGGGTTGATATCACGGATCGGGATCATGGCGGCCCTCCCGCCAGAGTCTAACCACCCCGAAAGGAGTTGCTCGGCCGAGGTCAAGGCTTACGCCAGGCGAAGCCATCCTTTTCCAAGAGCCGATCCGCCTCCTCAGGTCCCCAGGAGCCGGAGGGATACGTGGGGAGGCCCGAGGCAGGCGGGTTCGCTGCCCAGTACTCCAGCAGCGGGTCGGTGACATGCCAGCCAGCTTCCACTTCGTCGCTCCGGGTGAACAGCGTGGCATCACCGATCATACAATCGAGGATCAGGGTCTCGTAAGCCGGAGAGAGGGTCTGCCCGAAGGCCTCGGTATAGGTGAAGTCCATATCGACGGTAGCAACCTCAATCTCGGGGGTGAGGGCGAGGGCGGCACCGGGGGCCTTGGCTGAAAAGCGCAGCGTCACCCCATCGTTGGGCTGGACCCGGAGTACCAGTACGTTGGATTCCACCTCCGTGCCTGGCTCCAACCCGGTAAGTCCGTCGATCAGATAGGCCGGCTTGTGGAATTCGATGGCGATCTCGGTGACCCGCTTCGCCATGCGCTTGCCGGAGCGAAGGTAGAAGGGGACGCCACGCCAGCGTCCATTGTCGATCATCAATTTGATGGCAGCATAGGTGGGAGTCATGGAATCCGCAGCGACCCCTGGCTCCTGACGGTAGCCTTGCACAGGCTTTCCCTTGATCTCTCCGGGGGCATACTGAGCGCGGACGGCTTCTTGGAAGGCCCCGAGGGTGAAGGGCCGAATGGAGCGTATGGCCTTGACCTTCTCGTCGCGCACCAGGTTGGCCTTCATCTGGTGGGGAAGCTCCATAGCTGTGAGAGCCAGAAGCTGCATCAGGTGATTCTGGAACATATCCCGCACCACTCCGGCATGCTCGTAATAGTTACCTCGGGACTCGACCCCGACAGTTTCGGCGGCAGTGATCTGGACGTGGCTGATGTGATTGCGGTTCCAGATGGGCTCGAAGATGGCATTCGCAGCTCGGAATACCAGGATGTTCTGAACCGTCTCCTTCCCAAGATAGTGATCGATCCGGTAAATCTGGTGCTCGTTGAAGTGGCTGAGCACCAGTTGGTTCAACGAGAGCGCCGAGGCTAGGTTATGCCCGAAGGGCTTCTCGATGATGATGCGGGCCCAGGGCCTTGTCTTGGGCGACTCCGTGCGAGGTGCCAGACCGCTTGATGAAAGATGATCGATAATTTCCCGGAAGATGAACGGGGGGACAGAAAGGTAAAATAGCCGGTTGGCACTCCTTGCCTCCAGCTTTTCTTCAAGAGCGTGGAGGCGATCGCGCAGCGTAGTGTAAGCGCTGGTCTGGGTCAGATCGCCTTGGAGGTAGTAGAGGCGATGCTCGAAATCCTCCCAGGTAGCCTGGTCGAAGCCACTAATCTCCTCGGATGCCTCAACGCATTTCTTCACCAGTATGCGGAATTCGTCGTCCGTCATGGCTGCACGATCCATGCCGATCAGGCGAAAATCGTGAGCCAAAAGCCTGCCTTTAGCCAGATGATAGACCGCTGGAAACAACTTACGCTTGGCCAGATCGCCGGTAGCACCGAAGATCACCAGCGAGCAAGGGTCCCCATGCTCGCGGGGTGTCATGCTGGTCATCGGCGGGGGGAACTGGCTTGGCGCTGCCTTCACATGGATGCTCATGTCGATCTCCTCCTCAGTGGGTTCCGCGAGCAGCGGGCGCATGCAAGGCAACATACAGGCAGGTGTGCCGTCAACCGAAGTCCCCTGGTCAACGCCGTATGGCAGGGGCGGAAGGTGTGGCTCGTGTGCTAGGGTGGCGACCCTCATGGAACGAATAACTCCCCGGGAATGGCTGGCTGCTGAAGGAAAGCTCGGCGACGATGTCGTGGCGGTGAAGCTCGGCGAGAAGCTCGTGGACCTACACACGCCGGTCGAAACGGCATTGCTGACCGCTCGTGCGACTCCGGTACACGCCTCCGACCCGGAGGCGCTTTCGGTGATCCGGCACTCTGCGGCGCACGTCATGGCCGACGCGGTTCAACGCCTCTTTCCTGGTACCAAGGTCACCATCGGGCCCGCCATTGAGGACGGCTTCTACTACGACTTCCACCGGACTGACGGCGCCTTCTCCGACCAAGACCTTGCCCGTATTGAGGAGGAGATGAGGCGGATCATCCAGCAGAACACCCCCTTCCGCCGCGAAGTGATCGACCGCAACGAAGCCCTGGCGATGTTTGACGGGATGGGCGAGTCCTTCAAGTGCGAGATCATCCGGTCTATCCCCGAGGGGGAAGAAATCTCTCTCTATCGACACGGAGGCTCCCAAGAGTGGGTTGATGTATGCGAGGGTCCCCATGTGCCCTCGACTGGGTTCCTTGGGGCGGTCAAGCTCACCAGCGTGGCGGGGGCCTACTGGCGTGGCGACGAGCGCAACCCCATGCTCCAACGGGTCTATGGCACAGCCTTCCCTACGCAGGCGCAGCTCGATGAACATCTGCGGTTGCTTGAGGAAGCCCGAGCTAGGGACCACCGAAAGCTAGGCAAGGAGCTGGACCTCTTCCTCTTCGACGAGACGGCTCCGGCGATGCCTTTCTTCCTTCCAAAGGGTGCCTTCCTCTACAACCGCCTCGTCGATCACATGCGCGCCCTCTATGAACGCGAAGGCTACGACGAGGTGATCACGCCGCAGATGTTCCATCCTGATCTCTTCCGAACGAGCGGGCACCTTGGGAATTACAACGAGAATATGTACCGGATCTGGACTGAAGACGAGCTGGAGCCGGACCCGGAGCGAGACACCTTCCTGTTGGCTCGAGTTCGGGAGATGATGAGCGAGCGGTCCTTTGCGCTCAAACCGATGAATTGCCCGAGCCATTGCGTGATCTTTGGTGCTCGGCGTCGCTCCTACCGAGAGCTACCGATGCGTGTCGCCGACTTCGGTCGCCTCCACCGCTACGAGCGAGGAGGGGTGGTCCATGGGCTCTCGCGGGTCCGCTCCTTCGCCCAGGACGATGCTCACATCTTTTGCTCTCGGGACCAGGTTGCCACCGAGCTAACGAGCTTTCTCCGGATGTTTTTTGAAGTCTATCGCACCTTTCACTTCGAGCAGATCGACGTCAAGCTCGCCACCCGCCCTGACCAACGGATCGGTTCCGATGAGCTATGGGACTATGCCGAGGGAGCCTTGGAGGCGGGGCTCAAGGCCGCTGGGCTCCCCTTCGAGATCTCCCCAGGGGAGGGGGCTTTCTACGGACCTAAGCTCGAATTTCACGTCAAGGATGCCCTCAAGCGGAGCTGGCAGCTCGGAACGTTCCAGTTCGATCCTAACCTGCCAGAGCGCTTTGAGCTGAGTTACGTAGGACAGGATGGCAAGGAGCACCGTCCGGTGATGCTCCACCGGGCGATCCTGGGCTCCATCGAACGCTTTCTGTCGATCTACATCGAGCATTGCGGGGGAAACTTTCCCCTATGGCTTGCTCCTCGGCAGTGTATCGTCCTCACCGTCAGCGAGAAGAGCAACGAGTATGGGCAGCGGGTCGTTGAGCGACTGAAGGCACGAGGGATTCGCACGGATGCAGACTTGAGCGCAGATAAGCTTGGCGCCAAGATCCGCAACGCCCGGCAGATGCGTTATCCCTACCTCTGCGTCGTCGGCCCCAGGGAAGCAGAGAACGATGCGGTGGGGGTTCGCTCCCGAGAGCAGGGAGATCTGGGTGCCATGAGCGTCGACGCCTTCCTGGCTCGCCTCCTCGACGAGATCTCCACCCGACGGTGACATCCGACCACGGCTTCACCGCTCGAAGCGGAGGCGGACGAGGACGCTGGGACGGCCCTCGGGGCCCTCGCTTTCCGGCGAGAAGGCCCCCACTGCGCCGAAGCTGTTTCCCAGGGCAAACACCTGGAGCCGTATCCAGGCGGCTTCCCCGGCGAAGAATGGCTTGCGGAAAAGGCAGTCCACGTGGCGGACGAGCAGCGCAGTGTTGACCCCGCAAGAGCGGAGTTTGCGGAGGGCTGCATCCTCGAAGATCCGAGGGTAAACTAGAGAATTGACGTGCTGGTTACTGTCGGTATGTCCGAGAGAAAAGAGAGCGAGGGGGTAATCTAGATCCGGGAGATCCAGGGGTTCGGCCCCCTCCGGCAGGGAGAGCAGAGTACCTGGAGAGAGGGGTGTGATACGGCGGGGAGGGATCGGAGGGAGGCCTGGGAGAGCCAAACGAAGTACCTTGCGTTCCGCAGGGGGCGCGAAGAGACGGGTGAAGACATGCTCAGCGTACACACTGCCGGCGTGCTGGTCCGGCCCGTGCTCTGCCAGGAGATCGTAGGCATGCCCCCGTGGCCCCCAGGCCTCGGCCCAGATCTCCAGGTGGATGCGTGCCACCTCCCCTCGTTCATCCACGGAGTGAGATAGCTCGTAGCCCGCACGGACGTCGAGGGGGAGCGAGGGGCTGAAGGGCCCACCACCTCCATCCAGGACGAGGCGGGTAAGGATGGGTACCACCCCTTGCTCCCGTGCTGCAGAGGCCACCGGGGCCTTCTGCAGCAGCTCACGCCAGGCAACCGCGCCGTAGAGGGGGCCCAGCGTGGACACCATCAACCGCCCGTCCTGGGCGATATCCTCGTAGCGCAGGGGGACCGGGTGAAGCGCTTGCTGAGCAGCAGGTAGCTCGGGCCAGGGAGGCGTGGGGAGACGCATGAGTCCTGGGGTACTCTAGCCGACATCAGGACGCACCGGGCTGGCGCGCCGTGGTGACCCGTCGGTTTCGGGACCGTCAACCGGTGTTGACAGCGCAGACGTCCCCGGGAGCGAGTCACCCGGGAGAGCCTGGCAGACCCCAGCACTTGCTGGGATGGCCACGCTCGAGGAGGTTCTCATGCTATCTGATCTGGAAACGACCTGCGGATGGGTGGAGCGGCAAGGGGACCAGCGACCGGACCTAGACACCACTGGCCGGCGGGTTGGCCGAGGAGATCAAGAAGGTCAACGCGGCGGGTCAGGTGGAAGAAGGTTCCTGAATCGACCAGGATCGGAGTTCCCTCCCCAGGGGAGTGGAGTACACTAGGTGGAGTGGGCATCCTCCCGGGAACGATCATCGCGGAGCGCTACGAGGTCATCCGCAGCCTCGGACGCGGCGGTGTCGGGGAGGTCTACGAGTCGCGGCACTTGCAAACAGGGCTGATCTTTGCCCTCAAGCTGCTCCACCCGTATGTGCGTCAGGATGAGGCAATCTACAAGCGCTTCCTGCGAGAAGCGCGGGCCGTTGGCATGCTCTCCTCTCCCTACGTAGCGCGGATGATCGATATGGTGGAAGACGAGCAGCATGGGCCCACGATCATCTTTGAGCTCCTTGTGGGAGAAACCCTCCACGAGCGGCTACGACGCACTGGGAAGATGGATCTTCTCTCGGTGGATACCCTGGTGCGTGAGTCGCTCCGGGGGCTGAAGGACGCCCATGCAGCGGGGATCATCCACCGGGATCTGAAGCCAGCGAACATCTTCCTCCAGCAGCGGGCGGGGGCACCGTTCCAGGTGAAACTCCTCGATTTTGGGATCTCCAAGCTCGCGGAGATGATCGTGACGCCGTTGACCAAGCCGCAGCAGTCGTTGGGGTCCCTTGCGTTTATGCCGCCGGAACAGTTCGAGAGAGCTGCCGAGGTGGATGGTCGCGCCGACCTGTATGCACTGGGAACGGTAGTCTTCCAAGCGCTCACGGGCGAGCTACCCTACTCCTCGACCACTCTCTCTGAGATGCTGACCAGCAAGCGAAGCGAGGTGGCCCGGAGCCTCCAGGAAGTGACAGGGCTCCCCTTTGATCCTCAGGTTGAGGCATGGGTAGCCCGCATGTTGGCTCGCGACCCAGGGCAGCGTTATCCCTCCGCAGGGGATGCACTGGTTGCGTGGCAAGCGCTACCGATCGTTCCTGAGGGGCTCCCGGCAGGCCCCTCCTCTAGACCACCCCCCTCAGGCACGCGCGGCTCCGGAGTTCCGACTGCTGGGGTTACCTGACGCGGCGCAACGAGCCCTACCTGCTGCGGCATCCGAAGCGGAGCATGGCGCAGGTGTACACTCCTCCTCTTTCTCAGTCCTCTTCTTCCAGCATAGCCGGCCACCAGGATGGTCGCCCCCACGCTGTCGTCATCGGTAGCGGCTTCGGCGGCCTCGCGGCAGCTATCCGGCTAGGGGCTCGGGGTTATCGGGTTACGGTCCTTGAGCGTCGCGACCAACCGGGTGGCCGGGCCTATGTGTTCCGCGATCATGGCTTTGTATTTGATGCAGGACCGACGGTAGTCACGGCCCCCTTCTTGTTCGAAGAGCTCTGGACCCTCGCAGGCAAGAAGATGAGCGACTACATCGACATGAGGCCAGTATCCCCCTTCTATCGCATCCGCTTCGATGACGGGTACGTCTTTGACTATACCGGTGACCCAGAGGCCATGCGGAGGCAGATCCGCAGTCTTTCCCCCGGGGATGTGGAGGGTTATGAGCGCTTCCTCCAGGAGAGCAGGCGAATTTTCGACGTGGGCTTCACCAAGCTGGCCCATATGCCCTTCGGGAAGTGGACGGACATGGCGAAGATTGTCCCCGACATGATCGTGCTCAAGAGCTGGCTTACGGTCTACCAGCTCGTCTCTTTGTACATCACGAACGAGAAGCTACGGCAGGTGCTCAGCTTCCACCCTCTGCTGGTAGGGGGTAACCCCTACTCAACCACGAGCATCTACACCCTCATCGCCTACCTAGAGCGAAAGTGGGGAGTGCATTTCCCTATGGGGGGGACCGGGGCACTGGTCAGGGGTCTCGTGGAGCTCATTGAGGGGCAAAAGAACCAGGTGCGGTGTGGGGCGGAGGTAGAGGAGATTCTTGTAGAAAACGGGCGAGCCGTAGGGGTCCGGGTCAGAGGTGGCGAGCAGATCCGCGCCGACGTGGTGATTTCTAATGCGGATGCGGCCTTCACCTACCGGTACCTCGTCCCCGAACAGTACCGGCGTCGCTGGACCAACGAACGGGTGGAGAAGGCGCGGTTTAGCATGAGCCTCTTTGTCTGGTATTTCGGAACTCGGAAGAAGTACGACTCCATCGCTCATCATACAATCCTCCTGGGGCCGCGGTACCGCGGGTTGCTCGACGACATCTTTGAGAACAAGGTTCTCTCCCAGGATTTTAGCCTCTACCTCCACCGGCCCACTGCCACCGATCCTTCCTTGGCCCCGGATGGATGCGATGGCTTCTATGTGCTCTCGCCGGTACCCCATCTCCAGAGCGGAACCGATTGGCGCGCTACAGGCGAACCCTACCGCCGCTCCATCGAGGCGTACCTGGAGCGCACCATCATGCCAGGGCTCCGCGACTCCCTGGTCACCTCCCGGATCTTTACTCCCCTCGACTTCAAAGAAGAGCTTCTTAGCCTCTTCGGTGCTGCCTTCAGCTTCGAGCCGGTCCTCAGCCAGAGCGCTTACTTCCGCCCGCATAATGCTTCTGAGGATGTGGAGCGTCTCTATCTTGTGGGTGCTGGCACTCACCCAGGCGCTGGTATGCCTGGCGTCTTGTCATCGGCTAGGGTTCTCGATACGGTGGTCCCCGACGCTAGGACGCTCCGCCCGTGAACGACGAGGTGCTAGGCGAAGGCAAGCTCCAGGAGTGCCCAGGGGGCGATGAGGCGCTGGAGCGCATCTGTCACCTTGAGCGCTCCTGGGGCCGTCGACTCGCCCTCGCTCCGCTCTCTCCCCCAGATACCTCCCACTTGGATGCGGACGTGATCTTCCTCGGTGGCGGTCTTTGGTTGACACTCGCTCCCTATCTGGCACGCAAGGGCTTGCAGGTGGTGGTGCTGGAGCGAGGCCGCGCCGGTGTTGGCCACCGAGAATGGAACATCAGTGGCCCTGAGCTACAAGCGCTGGTCCACTCCA
>JANWXX010000178.1 GCA_025057345.1 Polyangiaceae bacterium
GCTGGACCGAGTACGAGTTCGACGACGCGCTGGTGTCGGAGCGTGGCACCTCGGTCAAGTGCACCAACTGTGGTCATCAGTTCAAGGTGTTCCGCTCGCAGGGGGGGGCTGAACCGGAGCAATGGCTCATCCATACCTACGATGGTCGGGAGGTGGTGTTTCACTCGCTGCGTGACTTGAAGACTGCCATCTTGGGGCGCCAGGTACTACGCTCGGACCGACTCACTCGTGGCCGTGGCCCTTCACGCACCCTCGGCTCCATCCCTGAGCTGGCTTCCTTCTTTGATGAGGCAGAGCGCTCGACTCGGGGGACCACGAGCCCTCGTGTCCCCACCCCGAGGGGGCTTGGAGGCCCTCCGTCTCAGATGCCCCTCGCCCCTGAGCGGATGGTCGCCCGCACCTTGCAAGGGGTTGCTCCAGCTCCGCATCAAGTGTCCGTAGCCATGTTGCCGGTGGAGGATTCTGGTGTCCCCCCCTCTGTTGAACCTCCTACCGCTCGTAAGCCAAACTCCACACCGCCTTTGCCCCCGTCCGCACCGGCCTCGCCTCCCATAGCGTCATTCCCTGGGGAGGCAAGCTTGCGTGATCTTGATCCTGCCGTACGTCTCTCTCGCTCCGAGTTTCCCGAGGACGAGACTGCTATAGGCAAGCCTCGCAACGCTGGAGTGCTTCGCTGGGTGCTTGCCGTCGTGGTCCTCGGGGCCCTCGGGGTGGTCGGCTTCACCTTTGGTCAACAGCTTCTTGGCAACCCTGCTCCTCGGGAGGCTCCCTCCGGAGCGTCCTCGGGAACCGTCCAAGAACTGCTCCGACAGGGAGATCGCGCTCTCGCCGAGGGGGATCTGGAGGCAGCCCAGGAAGTGCTTATCAAGGCGAGTGCTCTCGCCGATAACGACGCCCGTGTCCACATTGCGCTCTCTCGCCTCTGGGCTACTCGTGCTGACCTCGGGTGGTTGCGGCTCCGGTTGCTCCCCGAGAACGCTGCCGAGGCCCGGAGCATCGCGAAGCGTGACCTAGAGACGGGGCTGGAACGAGCCAAGAAGTCCGCTGCCAGGGCCGCTGAGCTGGCTCCGGAAGATGTCGCAGGGATCCGCGTCAAGGTCGATTGGCTCCGTCTGGCTGAAGACCGTGCGGTTGCTCGGGCCCTTGCCCCGAAGCTGGTAGCTACCTCCACTCAGCCCGAAACCGCTTACGTGCTGGCGGCCCTTGACCTGGGAGAAACCTCTCCTCCCTGGCCTGCCATTATCCAACAGCTCCAGCTCGCGGCCTCCGGCGAAACCTCTCCGGGGCGGGCTCGCGCTGCGCTGGTCTATGCTCTTGCTCGGAGCGGTGACCTCGCGGCTGCTCGTCAGGAGCTCCAGCGGATGAAATCCGCAGCGCGACCTTACCCTCTGGTGCCGGAGCTCAAAGAATTCCTTGATGGCTTCGCGCCGGCCGGGGCTGCCAGTGCCGCCAGCTCCGCGGCTCATGCGGTTGACGTCGGCTCACTGCCAACTGCCCCCACACCACCCTCCCATGGGGCGGGGGCGGCTGGGCCTGCGGTTCCCGTGGCCAACGCGGGGGATTCCCGCCCCGACTCCCGAGGAGATGGCGAGTTCAGCCAGGAGGAGCTCGACAAGGCTCGCCGTCGTCTCTTCGGGGATCAGCGCGTGGACGAGAAACCCAAGCCCGAACCCCCGCCTGAGAACAAACCGGAGCCTAAACCCAAGCCTGAGAATAAGCCCCACATCGACACCTCGGACCTTCCGGGAATCCAAGGGCCTTGAGTATGCGTGGCCTCCCGACAACGCTCCTGTTCCTCACGGCCTGGGTCAGTGCTGGTGCTTGCATGTCGTCGCCCGAAAAGCCGGGCCCCACTACTCTTGCTAGTGTCTCTGCGTCGTCGAGCGGTTCATCATTTCCCTTGCTTGTGGAGGGTCCTCTTCCTGGTCCTCCTCTCGTAGAGATCGACCTGTCGACAGGGGCTCCCGAGCAGCGTAGCGGTGGCTTGTGGGGTGAGGATCGAGGTACGTTCTACGATCTGACAGCGGTGCTCAAGAAGCTCCAGGAAGACCCGCCTCCTGGGGTCTTTGTCCGCCTAGGGGCGACGCGCATCGGCTGGGGACGTAGCGCCGAAATCGTTCGTGGGCTCAAGAAAGTTCGGGAGCGTGGCAAGAAGGTCGTGTGCCACGCGGACGAGCTGGGTAACAGCAGCTATGGACTCGCCGCTGAAGGATGCGATCAGATCTGGGTCAGCCCTGCTGGTTCCGTCGACACCGTGGGGCTTGGTGCCGAGCTGATCTTTGCTCGTGATCTTCTCGCCCGCGTTGGTGTCGAGGCAGATATTTTCCAGGTCGGACGCTACAAGGGAACGGGCGAAACCTTGACCCGTAGTCACGCTAGCAAGGAGGTCAAAGAATCTTTGCAAGGAGCCCTCGGGGGGCTACGGGACCGGTGGCTCCAGGGCATTGATGCTGGGCGACCTGGGGGGATGGCGCGGGCTGCTGTCGAGCGGGGCCCTTACCCAGCTCGGGAAGCCCGCCAAGTCGGTTTGATTGATCAGGTCGGCTACGCTGCCGAAGCCCTAGCAGCGCTGCGGAGTGCTACTGGCGGGGGTCGTCTGGAAGTGGCCTTCCACTCCCGCGCGACCGAGGGGCGAGAGGGGCGAGGTCTGCTGGCCTTGGCCCGGGGCGTCTCTGGGGCTAAGCGTTCGGGGGGCTCCAGCAAGGGACAGGTTGCAGTGCTTCGAGCCTCCGGTCCCATCAGTCTCGAACCCTCCCACAGCGCCTTCGGAGGCTCCGATGGTATCGCCGCTCGCACCGTGATGAAGCAGCTTCGCCAACTGGCTGAAGATCGCTCTGTGCGTGCGGTGGTGCTCCGTATCGACTCCCCCGGAGGTTCGGCGCTGGCCTCGGACCTCATGTGGTTCGATCTGATGCGCCTCCGGGAGCAGAAGCCCCTGATCGTGAGCGTGGGCGATATGGCCGCTAGCGGGGGTTATTACATGGCCTGTGCCGGTACGAAGATTCTAGGGGAAGAAACCAGCATTGTTGGCTCCATCGGGGTGGTGGGGGGTAAGGTCGCCCTCGGTGGAGCTCTTGCTCGGGTCGGGGTCAATGTGGAGGTCATCCCCGCGGACCCTGCCGGCGACCCGGAACGCGTGGCCTACAACTCTGGACTCGTTCCCTGGGACGAGAGTTCCCGGGAGCGGGCCCTGGCCTCCATGCAGTCTGTTTATGATTTGTTCCTTCAACGGATTAGCCGAGGAAGGGGCAAGAGCATGGAGGAGGTCGCTGCCTTCGCGGAAGGGAGGATCTTCTCGGGGAGGGAGGGGCTCGCAAGAGGCATGCTCGACCAGCTTGGCGGCCTCCAGGAGGCCATCGACCTCGCACGGCGCGAGGCAGGGCTCGACCCTGAATCTCCTGTGAAGCTCGTCGAGCCCGGCTTCTCCTTCCTCGAAAGCCTGCTCTCCGACAGTGAAGGGGACGATGATGGAGCCCGCGCCCTTGCTGCGCTTCGCTCTCTTGGATTGCTGACCAGTGGGCTCCCTTGGGCTAGTGAGCTGGCCGCCCACGGGGCCTCCTTGGCACCTCTGTTCCGAGGGGAGCAAGCTCTGACGGCCGTCCCCTTTGCCCTCTTGGTTCGCTGATTCCTCGGGGCCCTCAATCGTTCTGCATGAGCCCCACGATACGTCCGTCAGGAAGCAGCCGGACTCGGTGAGCTGCAGGTACCCGGGGCAACCCCGGCATGGTGAGGATATCTCCTGTGAGAGCCACCGCGAAGCCTGCTCCTGCAGAGAGACGGATCTCTCGAATGGTGATGGAAAATCCGGTAGGTCGCCCGGGCCGTGTCCCATCGTCGGACAGGGAAAGCTGGGTCTTCGCCATGCACACCGGCACCTGCCCATAGCCCAGCTTGCTGATACGTTCGATATCCTTCCGTGCTTGGGTCGAAAAAGAAACTCCTTCAGCACCGTAAGCCTTGCGAGCGATCTGCTCGATCTTGGCCTCCAGGGGGTCTTCCAGGGCGTAAAGGTAGCAGGGAGCAGGAGGCGCCTCATCGCTGGCATCAGCTAGGTCAGCAACTGCCCTTGCAAGTTCCAGGGTTCCTTCGCCGCCCCGAGCGAAGCCTTCGGAGCGGACAGTGACGGCACCACGTCTGCGGGTGGCTTCCTCGACCAAGCGAAGCTCGTCGTCCTGATCATCAGGGAATCGGTTGATAGCGACTACGGCGGGAAGCTGATAGCTCTGGAGCGTCGCCAGGTGGTGATCGAGGTGCTCCAAGCCACGGAGCAGGGCGTCCGGATTCGGAGTGCTCGCCTCCTTGACAGGGACACCGCCGTGCATCTTGAGGGCCCGCAGCGTGGCCACCAGCACCACCAGGCGGGGCCAGGCGCCAAGAGAGCGACACTTGATGTTGAGGAACTTTTCGCCTCCCAAGTCGAAACCGAAGCCCGCCTCGGTAACCGTATAATCCCCTAGCTTCAACCCGAGGCGGGTAGCGATCACGGAGTTGCATCCGTGCGCGATGTTGGCGAAGGGGCCGAGGTGTACCAGCGCAGGGCCTCCCTCGGAGGTTTGCACTAGGTTGGGTAGCAGTGCATCCCGTAGCACTGCGGCCATCGCAGATGCTGCCCCCAAGTCGCCAGCTGTGATCGGCTTCCGATCATAGGATTCGGCTACTAGGATGCGAGCTAGGCGCTGCTCCAGATCCTCATGGTCAGTGGCAAGGGCAGCGATCGCCATGATCTCGCTAGCCGCAGTGATGTCAAAGCGATCCTCCCGGGGTACACCACCGTTGGGACCTCCCAAGCCGACCACCACACCACGCAGGCTCCGGTCGTTCATGTCGAGAGCGCGACCCCAGGTAATCCGGCGGGGGTCGATGCCCTCGGTCTGTCCCACGCGCTCCCGGAAGTGGAGCGCGTTGTCGATCATGGCGGAAAGTAGGTTGTGAGCTGTGGTCACCGCATGGAGGTCGCCAGTGAAATGCAGGTTGATGTCCTCCGCAGGGACCAAAGACGCCTTGCCTCCTCCGGTGCCCCCACCCTTCACTCCAAATACCGGCCCCAGCGAGGGCTCCCGAAGGCACAGCGTGGTTCGCTTCCCCAGGCGGCGCAAACCCATAGCCAGCCCGATGGCGGTCGTCGTCTTCCCCTCCCCTGCGGGAGTCGGGTTGATCGCCGAAACTAGGATCAACCGCCCTTTCCCCGCAGGAGCCCCTTCCAGCGCGCGGAGCTCAATCTTCGCCTTCTGCCTCCCCCATGGAATCACCAGACCCGGGTCCAGGCCTAGCTCATGGGCGACAGCCTCAATGGATTGCGGTTGCAGGGCGATCCTCATGTCTGGCATCCAATCGGGCGAACTCCTCGCCGTCAAGGATGCCGTGGGGTTCTTATGCAGGCCTCCTCCTAGGTGACTCCTGGTCAGCCCTTCCTTACGCACCGCGTTGGTTGAGCATCCTCGCGCTACGAACTATGTTCCTGGGGCATCTGCAGGCAGGAAAGATGCGTCCCTTCTCTGTGTGGGTTCTTGCAACCCTAACCCTGGTGCCCATTCTGGGCTGCAACCGCTCCGCGCCGGCTCCGGATCCTCAGCCAGCCGGAGGCTCCCTACCGCCGCTTACCGCCATGGCCCCCTCCACCGGTACACAGGCGGTGGGTTCGCTCCATGATCTGTCGGCAGCGAGGCTTGACGGAACGGTGGAGTCGCTTTCGGCCTACAAAGGCAAGGTGTTGCTGGTGGTGAATGTGGCGTCAGAGTGCGGATATACTCCCCAATACAAGGGCCTCCAGGAGCTGTACGAGAAGCGCAAGGATCAGGGGTTTGCGGTGCTGGGTTTCCCGTCGAACGATTTCGGAGGCCAGGAGCCAGGAACGTCCTCCGAGATCGCCACGTTTTGCCAGAAGAACTATGGCGTCACTTTCCCGATGTTCGAAAAGGTACGCACCTTGGGGGCCGAAGCCTCGCCGGTCTACAAGCTGCTTTCGGTTGCAGCAGGCCCACCTAGATGGAATTTTCACAAGTACCTGGTGGGCAAAGATGGCAAGGTACGCAAAAGCTTCCCTAGCTCGGTGACGCCCCAGGATGCAGCCCTTGCTGCAGCCATTGATGCTGCCCTTGGTGAACCTGGTTGAGGATAGGATACCGAAAACCCTCCTTGGGTGGATTTCAGGGGCTCTGCGCACAACCAGGTGATCAGCCGTAGGGAGAGGGATGTCTCGACCTTGGTGATCGATCTCGGTGATCAAGGGGTCGATCTAGATAATCGTTGAGGCACAAGGAGAGCCGAATCGAGGGCACGAAGTGCACAGCCGAGGGTGCTCCTGACGGCGAAGGACAAGAGGCTAAGGTGTAGGGAGGAGACATGCATGGCCCTTGGTACCGCAGGCCGCAAGGGGAGCCTGGGGCCATAACTGCATAGGAGAGAGTGTCAGCACCAGCATTGCCATTCGCTCGAAAAAGAGGGCGCCAAGCAGCAGCAAGGTCGCGTTGCGCCCGAGAGAAAGGATCGCCGCAAGGCTGGCGGGGGCGGCGGCACGGGTGATCAGGGCCAGGGAGAGTTCCAGGAGGATGGACGCGGCCAGCATCGGGGCTGCCACAGCGACCGCCACGGAGACGCCAGAAACCAGGCCGAGGACCACCCGGGGGAGGGCTTGGAACGTGGGAGGATCGAGGGCCGCAAGGGCTACCCGGGCGGGACCGCCGGAGGCAAGAAAACCGGCGCATGCAAGGAGCCCCCAGAGGGCTCCAAACGCTCCGTGACGGCCCTCCAGCGTGGGCAGCGCGGAGGACTCTGTACTCCCGCGGAGCGCATCCACAAGGCCACCTGCGGTGGTGGCGATCCAGAGAGGCAGAGTAGCACCCAAGGCCAAGGGAACCCCGGCGAGCAGGGAGCGGAGCAGGGCACCGGTCCAGGGGCCCGGTGGAACGGCAGGGACAAGTGCTGGAGCGATAGATACAGCCAGCAGTAGCCCGGCAGCGATCCGGAAGGTGGCTGGAGTGGCTCGGAGTCCGAAGGCGGGGACGAGGGTCACTGCAGGGGCTACCCGAGCCCAGGCCAATCCGATGGCGTCAAGCTGGATGCCCTCGACTCGGAGCAGCTCGGCGATAGTGGCGGCGAGGTCATTGAGGGGAGGAGCCATGTTACTTCCCGCAGCGAACATGACGGACCCAAGTGCGCCCGTCGCCCACCCAAGCGACCCACCCGTCGCCCTTGGGAGATACCCATGAGGAAAGGTGATCGATGCGACTAGCGCGACCCACCTCCAGGCGGACAGTGATACGCCCCGAGGACTCGATGGAAGCCAGCTCCACGACCTTCGGGGACGAGGGCGGCCGGGCGGTGGGGCGTACCAAGGCGATCAGAGGTTTGTCGCAGAAGCGTGCTGGGAGCACCGGAGCCGGGTCGAGACCGTTGGGGTAGTCGAGCCAGAGGGCGTCCTCCAACGGACGAGCCCCGAAAACCACCGGGATCGCGGCCAGTCCGAAGTCGAGTCCGTTGCGAGGCAACGGCAGCAGAGTCACTAGACCCCCCTCTGTCCGAACGGCGCTAATCGAAGGGAAGGACGCAGAGGGGGAGCCCATCCAGAGCATCGTTTCGGGGCCGACCCGGGGTTCCCCGGCTCCGTCCAGCTCCAGGGGAGCCGCATGCACCGGCGTCAGCGCAGCGCGGGCGTCGTTCCAGACGATTACCAGGCGCCCCGGGGCGGTAGCGGTGACCCAAACGCTGGCTGCCCCAGAGCCCTCAGACGAGAGGGGGAGCACCCCCTTACCCTCGACCCACACCTGCGCGTGTCGCTCGCCATCCTGGGAGCGCTGGCGAGCCACATAGGCCACCACGTCCTGCGCCACCGCCGAGCCCCCCTCATTCCGTACCCCGTGGGGGACGGTGCCGTCCTCCGCGTCCTCGGCGATGGTCTCCACTGGGGCGGTCTTCCCCTCGGCATCGATCAGCCGGCGTCGGAGCTTTCCGCCGGTGATCCAGTAGCTCATCGTGTCCTTGCCACGGTCGATGAGGAGGGTCTTCCCCCGGGCGTAGAGCTTCCCATCGTCGCTGAGCGGGACGATTTTCTCCCCCAACCGCACCAGTAGGATCTCGTCATCCTTTCGGCGTACCACCGCCCCCACGGCCCCCAGTTCCACCAACGATCCGGTGCCGATGTCCACGGGCCTGGGATCTAGCGTGATCCCTCCCTTGAATGGCGGTGGCGGCCCTGGTGGCCCTGATTTCCAGAGCGTTGCCGATCCTGATGCAGCGAGGGTAGGCGTGGCAGGCAGCGAGGGCGCTGCGATCGCTGTCGGAGGCGAGGACGCGACAGGCGGGGCTGTGGTGTTCGCGGGAACCGGGTCGCGCTTGCAGCCAAGACAGACCGGCAGAAGTGCCAGCAGGTAGATGCACCGGGAGAGCGGCAAGGGATCACAGCGTCCCCGAAGCAAGGCTGCGCCGCAACCGGGATGGACGCCTGACGCAGCGCGGGCTAGCAGCCCTGCCCTATGGCACTCGATCTCTCGGCGGTAGGGGCCCGCACCGCCCCCCATCTCTTCTGTTACACTTGGCGGGATACCGTCCTCTATGCGCTTGCCATCGGTGCTCGACGCGAGGAGCTGGATTACCTCTACGAGGCGCGAGGTCCCCGAGTGTTCCCGACGTTCGCGGTAATCCCGGCGATGGCCGTGGTGAACGAGGGGCTCGCCCGTACTGGTGTCAAAATGGAGCAAATCGTCCATGGAGCCCAGGAGGTTACCCTCCATGCGCCTCTGCCCTCCTCTGGGACGCTGCGGACCACCGGCGAGGTGCGGGCCATCTTCGACATGAAGAAGCTGGCACAGATCGTTGTCGGCACCGAAACCCGCGGAGAGGATGACGCGCTGCTGGCGGAAACCGAGTGGACCATCCTAGCACGTGGGGCTGGAGGCTTCGGAGGACAACCTCCCCCGCGCCGGGCTGATGAGGCTCCGATCCCAAAGGATCGCCCCGCCGATTTTCGTGTGGAGGAGCCGACCTCCCCGGAGCAGGCGCTACTCTACCGCCTCACCGGGGACACCAACCCGCTCCACGTGGATCCAGAGCTGGCCGCCCGCGTCGGCTTCCCTCAGGGGCCGATCCTCCACGGACTCTGCACTTTCGGCCACCTGGCCCGGGCGCTGATCCATGGGGGCCTCCGGGGAGAGGCACGCCGTCTCCGGAAACTAGGGGCGCAGTTCCGGCGCCCTGTATGGCCCGGGGACACGCTGATCACCGAAGGCTTTTGGGCCGGCGACCGGGTGGCGCTCCAGACCTTCGCCGCGGGCCGCCCCGAGCCCGTCCTCACCGGCGCCTGGGCTCTGCTTGCTCCCTGAC
>JANWXX010000179.1 GCA_025057345.1 Polyangiaceae bacterium
CCTTGCCGCTCCCCTCCCCTTCCTCACTGCCCACTGGATCGCCTGGTTCACCATCCCCCTGACCAACCCCCCCCTGCTGCTTGTCGCTGAAGCGGAAGCGGGGGATGTCAATCTGGGGGATGGGGATGGATACCACATCCTTCCCCTTGCGCCCTAGGATCTCTCCGTTGGAAATGTAGCGCCGGAGGTTTTGGCGGATCTTGCCTCGAACGATCTGCCGGAAGCGATGGTGGTCCTGATCGATCTTGAGCGACATGCGTACCCTTCACGCTAGCACCAAGCCACCTCCCCCCGCAGGCCCTTCTTGCACCTGGTACGCCGCAAGACTTGTGTTGCTGTTGACAGGATGTGCCGCACCGCAAGGCTCAATTGGCGCGGTGCTGCTGCTGGATCCGGCGAGCGGAGCACTTCTGGTGCAGGAGGCCCCGAGCGAAGGGACTGGGGCTCAGGGGAGGCTGCAGGTGGGCGATGAGATTGTGGCCATCGATGGCGTAGATGTAAGGGGAGCCGACAGGGACGAGATTCATCGGAGGCTGCGTGGCGTAGTGGGTACCCCAGTCGAGCTGACGGTAGTCCGGGCAGGCACCATCGAGCGGGTGGTGGTCGTCCGGGCTCCCTACCGGAGGAAGAAAGCCAAACACCCGTAAGCAGGGCGATCAAGTGAAGGAGATAGGCCCCAGCAACAACACCGCGCTAATGCAGGGCTCGCCCGGGTCGATACGGAACCGATGGGAGGAGCCTGCCGGAAGCACCAGCGTATCACCGGGGAGTAGGTGCCGACCGGAGAGTAGATCCAGGAAGCCGCCTTGGAGTACTAGGGTTCGCTCTTCTCCTCCGTGGAGATGCTCTGGAAAGGTTGTCCCCCCCTCGAAGCGGATGAAGCCTGCATCCACGCCAAGGCGCCGGAGAGCTGGTCCCGGAGTCACATGGAGCAGGGAGGCTACAGGGAGGAAGGGCTCCCAGGAGGGTTGCATCCCCAACTTGCCCAGCAGGTGGGCGGCCTCCTCCTCGTCGATCTGGAAGAGCCTGGCCAGCCGGAGAGCAAAGCCGACGAAGGGGGCTTCCCCGGTCAGGTGCGCCATCAGGTTCGCCCGGGGACGCGACGGTATGTGGACAGGCGGCATGATGAGCACCCCGAGGCCCTCCCAAAGGTTGTCCAGGTTCTCATCCTGGTGGCTCATGGCTCCTGCTCCCGCAGATGCTGGAGAATTTCACGGAGCCGGGTCAGAGCCCGAGCAAGGCGGCTCTTGATGGTGCCTAGCGGAGCCTCCTGTCTTGCAGCAATCTCTGAGAGAGAGAACCCCTCAAAGTAAGCCTGCTCAAGCACCCAACGCTGATCGGCAGGAAGTTGCCTCAGAGCATCCCGAATCTGCTGATCCTGAAGAAACGAGGGGTCCACTTCTGGAGTGGCGGGCTCTGGGATCGACACGGTTTCCAAGGAAACCACCCGAGAGTAGGCAACCGATTTCAGACGGTCCAGGGCCCGGCTCCGCATGCGCATCACCAACCAGCTCCGCACCGACCCCCGCGATGCGTCATAGTCTGCGGCGTAGCGCCAGACTTCGAGAAACACATCATGAAGCAGGTCTTCCGCCTCACGTTCACTCCGTAGCATGCGCTGGCCAATGGCCAAGAGCACCGCCCCGTAACGGTCGTACAACAGAGCTAGGGCTGCTCGGTCACCCACTGCGATGGCAGCGAGGAGTGCCTCGTCGGGCACCCCCTGCGCGAAGCTGATCTCGGGTTCGTGCTCCACGGATTCCCCAGGGAGTATCAGTCCCTCCCCCCTCCCGTCAAACGCCCTCACCGCTTACTGGACCGAGACTACCCGGGTGAATTTCACGCTGCGCTCGTTACCGATATCCCATTGGAAGGCATTCTCGTTGATCATTGTCAACACTGCTTCGTCCACTTCGCCGTTTCCCCGATCAACCTTTAGCGTCACCTTGTTGCCGTTAGCCCGCTCCACCTTGTAGACGCCGGTTCTTGACTCCCCCGCTGGCAATGCCACCGTCATCTTATCTCCCTCAAACAAGAAGCTGGTATGCCGTACCCACCCGGTCGCCCTCGCCTCCTGCTCTGGAGGGATGTTGCTGATCGAATCCCCCACCCACTTCCCCTGCAATCGCTCTTGCGGTCCCTTGGAGCACCCCGCGAGTACCACCACCGCCCAACCGACCGCCATCCACCATGCTGCTCGCACTGTCATGGAGGCAATAGTATTTCGTTGTCTTACATTCACGCCAATCTTTGAGGTGTTTAGCGACGGGAATGGCGACCCCGGAGGGGAGCCTTCCGCTGAGGGTCTATGATGTCCCAAAGGGGGTCGTCTGGGGTGGGGTTCCGGCGAAGAGCAGCAAGCTGGTCGAGGGCAAGTTGCGTGCTATCACGGTCGTGGAGGAGGGCACTGGCGACAGCGAGGTTGCGGGCGTGGAGAGCAAGAACTTCTAGGGTAGCCTCATCGTGGGGCTCGTTACGACGGGCGGCGCCGACAACGCGATAGAAGGCGGTGGTGGCGGCGGTGCGGCCCAAGCGCCGGTCGGAGGGCCCATAAGGTTGAGGAGCGAAGCGAAGCCAGAGGGACTCGGAGGCGGTGTGGGAAGCAATCTTGCGATCCCCCTGGGGGTCAATCTCAAGGAAGAGGGGGCGTACATCGGCGACAGTGGAGAGGCTGAATTCTGAGGGGGTTCCCGTAGCGGAGATGTCACGGAGCAGGGAGGCGAGGGAAGGCTCTTCCTGGAGCAGGGCGCCAGCCAGTGTACCGTGGCTGAGAAAGGAGGAGGGGACGACCGTGATGTCGGGACGCATCCCAGAAGCCAGTCGAGCGGCCCAGAGCCGCCAGAGGATGGTGTCGGACCGGGCGAGGATAAGGGAGGCTGGCGGGAGCAACTCGAAGGCCTGGTCGGTCCAGGCCTCGGCGCCAGCGTTACGGCTTCGATCCGCCTGGGAAGAGCCCTCCTCGGCCACTGCTGCAACTAGCGCTGCGTAGAAGGCAACAGCCAGCACACCAGCGGGCCTGACGAGAGGGAGCGCGAGGTTCCAGAGGAAAAGGGCAACGCCCTGGATTGCGAAGACAGCCAGGGTAGAGGCTCCGCAGAGAGAGAACATGCGGAGGGCACCGAGAGGATCCGGGGTAAGGAGCCCCGAGGAGCGGGCTGGGATCAGAGCATCAAGGACCAGCGGAACTAGCAGCGGAGCAGCAACCCCCCGGAGAGAGGGACGGAGCCATCCCAGGACAGCACCGGCGCAGGAAAGCAAGAAAGCGATGGGGCCCACTTGGTGCATCCAGGCTCCGAGCCCCCGACCCCGCAGCGCAAGGACGTCCAGGGCCCGGATCTCTCCGAAGCTGTGGACCAGACCGATGCCGACCCAGGAGGTGGGAGCCAGGGGTCGCAGCAAGACAGGGAGGAGTACTAGAAGAGCTCCCCCCCCCAAGCCCGCGGCAAGCAGCCCTACAGAACGCTCTGGAAGCACAGAGCGGAGTACCCCTCTCTGGACGACCAGCGCTAGTATGGCTGCTGCTGCCAACACCGGGCTCTCTGCCAGCAGTAGCCCTAGCCCTGCTCCAAGCCCGAGCCAGGATCGGGCCTGCGAGCCTTCCCCGGGAAACCAGCACACCAGCAGGGCTAGGGCTAGAGCCAAGGCGACGGTAGCTCCCCCCCCTACGCTGGACTCCAGCAACAGCGCTGGCGATAGGGAGGCAGCTAGGGAGGCCAGCAAGGCCAGCCAAGCGTTGAGCGGGGAGGCTCGTGTTTGATCCAGGGCCTGGTGCGCCAAAGAGAACAGGAGAAAGCCGACCCCTGCGAGGGCCAGCGCTGCCACCAGGGATGCCCGAAAAGCCACATTACCCAGGGGCAGCAGCCGTGCTCCCCAAAGCAGCAGGACGGAGACAGCCCCTGCACCGGGGGCCACCGCGACTCCCAGGCCGCGGACCACCGTGGCATCGTCGCGCCACTGGGGACCAATGGACACCATGGACAGGGCGAAGCCAAGGGGGATCAGCGCTGCGAGGAGCGCTGCCGCCCCTTCCATCCAGGGGCGAACGCGCTGGGCCAGGGACACCCCCGGCCGATGCCACAAGCCCTTGGAGAGGGCCAACTAAGCGGCGACAACGGCAACCTACGCCGAGGGCAACCGCGACCGCAACAACTGCCGCCAGAGAGCTGCAGTCGGAGGGGGAGCCGGGCATCTGACAGCCGCAGCCACCGGCCTTAGGCTTGACCTCCGGAGGTGGCTGAGCAGGTCCGTCCTTCTTCTCCTCCGCAAGAATCGGGACCGGGGCTTCCTCTTTCTCTTTTTTATCGGGAGGGGGAGCGTCGTCGCTCTTCTTTTCCTCGGGATTCTCCTTCTTTTTCTTCTTACCGTCACCTGCAAACACCATGGTGCGACGGTCGACCACCTGATTCTTACCGCCGAGCTTGATCTTGAACGGACGGCCGATGGTCTTGTTCTCATCGTCTCGTAGTTCAAGCTGGTATTCCCCTGCCTCAAAGCCCCGGGCACGCTTGATAACAAAGTCGAATTTGGTGGTATCCCACAAGTTGCCTTGTACATCGCCAAAGCTTACGTCCATGGTTTCCACCAGCGGGGCCACATCCTTGCCCTGGGGAATGGACCGCGTTTGCTCCCCTGGCTTCGAGTCATCCAAAAAAGTTTCGTAGATCACCAGCGGCGTGAAGATAAAACGGATTGGTTTATGGGCCGTCGCTGGTTTTCTACCCAGCTTGATCGTGAGGAAGAGCTTCCAGCGCCCCTCGCCTTCGTCCTCTAGCTCCGTCTTGGTAGGTGTGACAGAACCAGCGGCGAGAGCCGGCTGAACCACGAACAGGGGGGTAGCCAGGGCCAGGATGGCCAGCATCCCGACCAAGCGCGAGGGGCGACGATCCTTCATGGGTCGCCACCATACCTGCCACCATACCCTGCCGGAAATGGGGATCGCATCGCTACCCATGTTGGCCCCGGAGTATACAAGTAGGACGCGTAGTCCAGCCCCCACCGCTCCAGCACCCTCAGCCCCCCACCGGGCCAGATCCCTAGCACCAGAAGCAGCACCGCTGCCCCCCACGGACCCTTCCCCTGCCCTGCTTGCAACCCGCGAACCGCTGCTCCCACCGCTGCCGCCCACCCCAGCGCTGCCAGCAGCGCTGCCCCGGGATACCTCGTCACAGCTCCCAGCCATGCCAATGCAGGCCCCCAGAACCCTGCCAACCCCGGAATCCCTGCGACCACCAGGCCTCCTAGCCCTCCACTCCAAGACGGCTCCTTCTCGCAGCTTAGCAACCACCCCAATGCCCCCATGGCTACCCCCCAGAGCGCCGCCACCAGCCCCTGAGGGGTACCCGAACCCAATCCCACCAACGCGAAGCCTACCTGCACCGACATCCACCAGGAACCACGGGTCGACGCCACCTGCTCCCCCCAGGCGCCCAACCCCCCAACTAGCACCAGCGCAGCTCCCCCCCAGCTCAGAGCTGGAGCCGCCCACACCACGCCCTCAGGGATCACCCCTGCTCCCAACCGGAGTAGCGTGTGGATCGCCGCCAAGACGATCCCTGCCGCCAAGAGCGAACTCCCCGGCTTGCTGCAAGCACCGCGAAGCCATCCTCCGCCAGGCCACGCTCCCGCCAGAGGGAGCACTCCAATGCAAAGCAGCACCCAACCACCAGCCGCCAACGGGAGCCCCAGGAGAGTCTGCCCCGGCGCTAGGAAATTGGACCGTAGCAACGCCGGCAGCAGCAGGCTTGGAATCACCTCATGGCCACTTAGGAGCAACATACCGCCTGCGGCTCCTCGGAGCGCGACGATCAACGCCGCCAGTGCTCCGAGAGAGAGCAGCGCAAGGGAACCAGAGACCCGGAGCCGCTCCTTGCCACCAAGCCAGACCAGCCCACCAAGGCCCAACGCCCACCCGGCCCACACCCAGGCAAGATCCTGGCAGAAGGCAGTCATGGTAAGCCCTGCCACCGAGAAGGAGAGGACCGCCAGTGCCTGACCCGGAAGCAGGAAGGAGCCGGCCAGGAGCGTCGCTGCCAATCCCCAAGACACCAAGGCCGAGGCCCCGTCGACACCAAGGTAGGCCTCCACGGGGCCAACAGGGCCTCGCTCCATGTACTGGAGCCCCTCATTGCCGTCGAGACGCCCAAAGTCCCGCTCCAGATTGACCAGGAGCCAGGTGGCCAGAGCTAGATGCGCTACCGCAATACCACGGGAAATCTTCTCGCCCCCGTCTCGGAGCTTGGACAGCAGGGCGACCACTGCCGTTAGCAGGGGCAGCAGGAGCAGCACCGTGAGGATGTGCCGCGCTAGGAAGCCACTGGCACCTGTACCGAGTTCGCCGTGAAGGCCCACATGTACGACGGTGCCGCCGACCTCAAGAGCCAGGTGACCGTAGACCTCCCGCGCCCTTCCCTGAGATGGGGTCCAGAGAATCTGGACCTTCCGGGCTTCCCCGGGGGCAAGAGTAGCGTTCTGGACCTTGTTCTCGAAGGTTACGGAGAGCCCCCGAGGGAGTCGTACATCCTCATCGGAGGTGGCCAAGCGCACCCGCACCGGAAGAGAGGAGTTTCCGGTGTTCCGGACGAAGAAGGAACCCTCATGACCCCCCTTGCCTACGGCCAACTCAACGACATTCCCGGGAGCACCTTCTACGACCAGCGGGCCAGGCTGTGCCCTAGCGTCAGAAGCCAACAGCATGAGGGAGAGAAGCATTGCGAGGAGCGTGAGCGGGAGGGCCACCGGACGGGCGGTCATGGTTTGCCTTTGTGCCCAACCGCGCTCCTGGTGCAAGCCCGCTGGCTATCAGCGAACCGCTTCCCTGAGGCGCAATACCAAGGCCTCCGTGAAGCTATCCAGCAGATGTTCTTCGATCGTCAGCGGGGGCGTAAGGGTGAGGGCCTCGTAGTCACGGCCTCCCCCAAGGGTGATGTACCCATCGGTCAGCAGCTTGCGTCCCACCTCGAAGGCGACCGCTGCGGAGGTCAACTCGACGCCGACCATCAGCCCCGCGCCCCGGACCTCAACGTAGCCGGGAATCCCCCGAAGATGAGTATGGAGCTTCTCTACCCAAGCTGCACCAACCACCGCGGAGCGTCGAGAGAGGTCTTGCCGTCGGAGCTCGGAGAGAAGCGTCAGGGCGGTGGCGCAAGCAAGGGGAGAGCCACTGAAGGTACTGGTATGGACCACATCTCCCCGGCCCCGAGTCCATCCGTGCATGGCAGCAGGAGTGCCCAGGCAAGCTGACAAGGGCAATCCTCCGCCAAGACCTTTCCCGAGGCAAATCAGATCGGCGAGAAGCCCTTGCTCCACCGAGAGCAAAAAAGAACCAGATCGGCCGAGACCAGTCCAAATTTCGTCGACGATTACCAGGGCCTCGTACCTCCGGGTTAGCTCGCCAACGGCCTGCAGAAAGCCAGCTGGAGCAGGGATGCAGCCGCCACGTCCGAGGATCGGCTCGACCAGAACGGCACCCACATTCCGAGAGCGGAGAACCCCTTCGAGAGCGTCGAGAGCCTCGGAAGCATCCCGGGCCCCGGACGGGAACGGGATGAAGCGGACATGGGGGTTGAGCTGCGGTCGAAAGGGCTCACGAAAGCTATTACGGTAACCACAGACCGCGAGAGGCCCGTAGGAAAGCCCATGGTAGGCCCCTTCGAAGGCGACTACACCGGGCTTCCCCGTAGTGAGCAGCGCAGTCTTCAATGCGGCCGAGACCGCGTCGGCCCCCGACTGCCCTAGGATCACGCGGGCATCCGGGAAGGGTGCTAGCGCCGTCAAGGCCTCCAAGAGCTCGATCTTGGCATCCGAAGGATACACGTCTCCGAGTGCGTGCCAAAGGCGCCCCGCCTGCCGCCGAAGCGCCTCGGCGCTCCCCCGATCGTTATGACCAAGCAGCAGCGCGCCAAAGCCTGCAGTGAGGTCCACGTAGCGGTTGCCATCTACATCGACCACATTGGAACCTTGGGCCGTTGCGTAGGTGATCGGAAGCTGGGAAACCCCGGAGGCTTCCTCACGAAGTGCTCGGCGAGCAACATTGGCGGGATACTCAGCGCGGGCAAGCCGGAGTGCAAATTCGCGGCTCCGCGGCCCAGGAGGAGGTGTGACAATGCAAGGGGCTTCCTGGCCCAGCATGGAATGCACCCTAGCGCCTGGCTTTTCCGACGACCACCCTGACTCTGGAGTGTCGGTCCGGCTCCACCCTACCCAGGTCATGGACAGGGAGCATCTTCAGCAGCGGGGGCAGGAACGGAGGGATTCCCTAGGGTGAGGGAGCGGAGGAAGCACCGATACTGATGCTTGGGACCTGGGGTCTGAAAGACGACCTCGTGGCCGTCCTCAATACCGTCCTCGCGATGCTGCGTGACCAAGGCGACAGCAGAACCGCGAGTAGGGCCCACAGGGAGAGCAACAGCGGAGCAGCCTACCAGAGGGAGTAGGGAGCGAAGAGGACGGAAGGAAGCAACCTCGGGTGTCGTCTCATCCAGAGCGTCCCCACCCAGGTCGAGGCGGAGGGCAAGGGAGGTCGCATTGGCGATGGAGGGAAGGATGTAGTGGTCGACGATCCCCTGCATCATCAGGATATGAGGAGGGTCATTACGCTCCACGATAGCGTTGCCATAGACGGGAGGGTCTGCAGGCTCGCCGGCCCACTGGAGAAGGGAGAGGGCTGGGTCATGGGGGTGGAGCTTCCAGCCAGGGCTGACGCCGAGGAAAATCTCCAAAAATCCTCGGACCGCCAGGGGCTTTTGCTTATGGATCACGTTTTCGATCCAACTTCCTCCAGCGCCGCTCAGCAGCAGCGCCCGGAAGCGAGGTTCGACCGCCAGGGTCAGCGGTGAGATCGTGGCCCCCATGGAGTGCCCCATGAGTGCTGGCGCGGAAGCATCCAAGCGGGCTTTACCGTTCACACCGGCACCGGGGCAATTGCTTACGTCAAGGAGCACGTCGCTAAGGAGCCGTGAGGCCAAACCCAGCTCCAAGGCAGACTGACGTATGTTGTCCCGGAGGGCTTCTGGGTTGGTGACATTAAACATCAAGAACTGCTCATCACCGCCGGTGACGTTCCGCAGGCCGCCATGAGGACCGTCAATGCTGATCCCTGCCCAACCTACGGCAGCGAAGCCCAGAGCAGGCCCGGTCCCCGGAGCAATGGCGGGGCCTCCGTTGGTGGCGCGAGGTCCCCGATCCACTAGGGGGCGATCACCTCCGCCTCCGGTACGGCTAAAGACCACCGTAGGATACCCCTGTGATGGCATTGGCCCCCGGGGCACTGTCACCACGACGTTAGCCAGTTCCTCCCGCT
>JANWXX010000017.1 GCA_025057345.1 Polyangiaceae bacterium
TAGCGGGTTGGAGCAAGCATTCTGCTCCATCATGATGGGCGAGACAGCTGCCAGCTCCACCCACCGGAGGAACACATCCTTATCTCGTGGGTCACTGGTAAGGCACTTGAATCCGGTCATGTCGCTTCCCCAGTAGGGGACGCCACTGGCAGATAGGTTGATCCCGCTGCGTACCGCTGAGGGAATGCCCTGGACCTCATCGAAGGTTGCCTCCGCATCGCCGCCCCACACCGCTGGCGTGTAGGCCTGAGTCCCAGAGTACCCCGACCGGACGAAGTACAGGTAATCTCCGGGGCGCTCCTTCTCCATCAGCTCGTAGGCTGCCTTCGCCGAGAGCACTGGGAACTCGTTGTGCACCTCGTCGCCTCGGCGCCCGTCAAAGAGCACCGCATCTCGGGGGACATACTCCCCAAAGTCGTGCATCCAGCCGTCGTAGCCTAGCGCCAGGGTGCGCCGGAGGAGGTCTTGGAACCAGGAAACCGCCGCCGGGTTGGTTAGGTCAATGGTAGCAACGTCTAGGAGCTTTCCAGAGATAAAAAAGGTGATGGCAGGCTCCCCGTCGGGTTTCTTGATAAAGTAGCCACGCTCCTTGCCGAAGGCGTAGTCGGCTGCGGCAGCCGGATCGTTGCTGGCCACGTAGGGGTTGTTATAAGCCATCACCTTGTAGCCCAGCGTGTGGAGATCTTGGGTCCACTGGGCAAGAGTATCCTCCTTGCCCAGGTGAGAGAGAGCAGGGAGAAAATGCATAGCGTCGTCGATGGCGGTACAAGGAATCTTCTCCTTGCGCATGCGAATATGCTCCAGCTCGTCACCCACCTTTCCGTAGACGTCGACGCGACGCCGGAGCCCGAACACCCAGGGTGCCGGAATCACCGGGCGTCCGGTGTCGCGAGTGTAGTCATCCAGAGTTGCGAGCGGGTCGCTGTGGACATAGATCACCGCCTCAAAGCAATTGGCATTGGCAGCAGCACGCCAGGCATCGGGGCGTTCGCTGGCAAAATGGATCTCCGTTCGGTAGGTGGTGGCCAGGTGGACACCATAGCCTCGGGTCGACAGAAAGAACGGCACCGGGAAGTAGGTCATCGACGGTCCGTTGGGAGCGGGATTGGTAGGGCCGACAGGGACACCTTCGCCTTTGCCCAGCGCCCCCTCCTCGGCCCACGAGTAAAGCGAGAAACCCCGGTGGTTGGTCGTCGCGAAGCGCTCCCCCATGCCATAGAAGTGCTCGTCGGCAGGAGAGAGGAAGGCCATTGCCGTCTTGTTGACCGGTGCCGCACCGGGAACATCTTCGGCCTTCATGTTCAGCGACACTCGAGCCCCAGCGGTCGCGATCTGGTAGCGTAGGCGTACCCCATCTCCTTCTGCAAGGAGCACAACGGACGCGGGAGAACGCTCGACAATACGAGCTTTACGGGCAGAGCGCCAGGGCTGCTCCCCTGGTCGATAGCCGTCCCAGCCGGGTAGCACTTGGGGCACAAAGGTGGGCTCGTCCAGCGTACCAGTCGCTGGGCCGTAGGCATCTTCCCCACTTGCTGGGGCGGACTCCAGCACTACGTTCCCTGCTGCGTCCAAGATCGCAACCCGGAACGGATCGAGTTCGACGCGGACCTGCGCCTCGCCTCCGCCGACCACAAGAGCCCCCTCCTGGAGCATCTGGGGAGAGGTTTCCTCGTCGTCGCAGGCAATCTGGATCAAGGAGCCAAGTAGCAGAACGGAGGCAGTGAGGTATCGGAAGTGCATACTCGGGAAGGCTACTGGAAGAACTTGGTTGCGGTGACGTTCCAGATTACAGCAGGAATCAGGAGGGCGATTCGCTCTGGCGGCATATCTGCTCCTCGCAGTGGGCTGCCTCTAGGAGCGCCTCCTCCTCCGCGGGGGCCGAGGAGGACGAGAGTGAGGACGAGGAGGACGCCTCCGTGGGAGCGCGGAACCGAGGAGCAGCACCAGCCATGGCGAGGAGAATCGCTGCCGCCAAGGCATCCGGATCCTGCGAAGATACAACGACCTTCTTTTCCTTGCCTCCCTCCTTCCAGCAGATCTGGACTACGCGCCCCGAGTCACCAGCGAGGGAATAGGCCCAAGATCCATCAAGCCCGTAGCGGATTCCCCAACCTCCGTAGTTGGAAAATTCATAATCTACGACCCGGCAGGATGTGATCGCAGCCACCGGGATCTGAGGCCCCAAAATGCCGTACTGGATGTGGACATTCTGCTCGGTCACATGCACCCGGAGCACACGGAAAAGGATCCACAGGAAAGAGAAGAGCACGACAAGCCCTGCAGGCAGCAGCGCCACCGGCAGCGGGGCAGGTTTGCTCCCCATGCCAGCAAGAATCATCCCAGTGAGCACAAGGCACAACGGAATCGGCAAAAGTAGGAGCCAGTGGAGCTCCCACACGATCTTCTCCCGGCGAAGTATCTTCCCCTCGTTCGCCATGTACCTAGCTTCGTAGCTGTCGACAGGGCCTTCCGTCCCGTGGTTGTCAGCGGCCATAGACCTCAGGTTATCACCGGGGCAAATTCACTGCTAGAGTCGCGCCCATGGCCGCTGACGATCGCTCCCCAGCCTCCCTTCCTCTTACGTCCTCAGAGAATAGCGTAGCTTCTCGCACTTGCACCACCGAGGGTAACCCGTCCGGGGATGATCCTCTTCCAGCAATACGGGCGGCGGTGAGCGCCTGGCGGGAGGGTCCGGTTGCTAGCGCGCTCCGGAAGATGCCGCCTCGCTCCCCAGAGTTTACCACTTGGAGCGGTATTGAGGTTCCGGATGTGCTCACCCCGGCAGACATATCTATCGACTACTTGAAAGATCTCGGAATGCCCGGCGAGTACCCGTTTACCCGCGGAGTCCAGCCGACGATGTACCGCTCCCGCCTCTGGACAATGCGTATGTTCGCAGGCTTTGGCACCCCGGAGCAGACCAACCAGCGCTTCAAGTTCCTTCTTTCCCAGGGGCAGACAGGGCTCTCCACTGCCTTCGATTTCCCGACGCTGATGGGCTACGATAGCGACTCTCCGCGGTCCCTGGGAGAAGTCGGGATGTGCGGTGTTGCGGTCGATACGCTCCGCGATATGGATGTCCTCTTCCAGGACATTCCCCTGGATCAAGTCACCACCAGCATGACCATCAACGGTCCGGCGATCGTGCTCCTGTGTTTTTATATCGCCCTGGCTGATGTCCGTGGCATTCCCCGATCGAAGATCGGAGGCACCGTCCAGAATGATTGCCTCAAGGAATTCATCGCCCAGCACGCATGGCTTGTCCCTCCTCGACCTGCCATGCGCATCGTCACCGACATGATCGAGTTCTGCAGCCGCGAGGTTCCTCGGTGGAACACGGTTTCCATCAGCGGCTATCACATCCGGGAGGCGGGGGCGACCGCTGCCCAAGAACTTGCCTTCACTCTCGCTGATGGCCTCGCCTACGTCGAGAGCTGCCTCCAGCGGGGCATGGACATCGATGACTTCGCTCCGCGCCTCTCCTTCTTTTTTGACGTACACAACGACTTTTTTGAAGAGATAGCTAAGTTCCGCGCTGCCCGTCGCCTCTGGGCCCGCTACCTCAAGGAGCGTTACGGTGCGAAGAAGGCAGAAAGTATGAAGCTCCGCACCCATGCGCAAACTGCAGGGGTTTCGCTCACCGCCCAACAACCTTACAACAACATAGCGCGTGTGGCGATCCAGGCGTTGGCAGCGGTTCTTGGTGGTACCCAGTCCCTCCATACCAACAGCCTTGACGAAACCTACGCCCTACCCACTGAAGAGGCGGTTTCTATCGCGCTACGCACCCAGCAGATCATCGCCGAGGAGAGCGGTGTCGCCAACACCATCGACCCGCTGGGTGGCAGTTACTACGTTGAGTGGCTCACTAGCAAGCTGGAGGAGGAAGCCCGCGCCTACATCCAGCGGATCGATGACATGGGAGGTATGGTGGCTGCTGTGGAGAAGGGCTACCCCCAACGGGAGATCGCCGCTGCGAGCTACCGCTTCCAACGCCAGATCGAGCAACAGCAGCGGATCATGGTCGGCGTCAACAAATACACTGACGAATCGGAAAGCAAGAACATTCCCACGCTGCGCATTGACGAGGAGGTGCAGAGGATCCAGGTAGAGAACCTCCAAAAGGTTAAGGCAAACCGGGATAATGCTCACGTGCGTGCCTGCCTCGCTCGCATCGAGGCTGCCGCTCGTGGCACTGAGAACCTGATGGAGCCCATCATCGCCGCCGCCAAAGCCTATTGTACCGAGCAGGAGATCTGTGATGTCCTCCGCGCTGTGTTCGGAACCCACTCGGACCCTGCCGAGTTCTGACGGGCTTGCGCGGAGAGGAGCGCCAGGCTAAGGAACTGAGGTCTCTCCACCACAGAGCCCCCGTAGCTCAGGGGATAGAGCAGCGGTTTCCTAAACCGTTGGTCGGACGTTCGATTCGTCTCGGGGGCGCCACTAATTTTGTTTTGCTGCGCCGAAGAGGCGCGAGCAGGGGGGGGCTACGAAAATCTAGCGTACGTCCTGGCCTGACCCTGTCTGGTGCATGGGACAAGGAAAAGTATGTCCGTGCCCCTTGTAGGGAGCTTCCAACTGTCGCAGCTGATGCTTCTTTTGGAGCAGCAAGCGAAAGGAAGAAGAGGGGTTGTCGTCACGGACGACAACGGGCAAGAGGGAGGAGTGTGGGAGGACTGCTCGCCCCAGTCTCAGCCTCCCCTTGTGTTGAAAGGGCCGGCCATGAGGGGCTTTTCTGGTGGGCCGCCGGTTGTAAGATCTGGCCTGCCTTAGCCTTTTGAATCCACTCCTTGACCTCGCCCTCGACGACCTCAACCGCCTTGGACTGGAAGGGACGGAGGAGGAAGGGGACATCGAGGTCGAACTCGATCTGACCGGGGACAATGGTGAAGGAGCCGGCGAGGGTAATACCCTTGGCCTTGAAGGACACCTCGGCTTTGTTTTCGGTAGCCCAGCGGAAGGTAGGGTTGTACTCGGCAAACTTGGCTTTGTACGATTCGTAAGCCTTCTCGGTGACCTTTTTGGCTACGGCGACGTCCAGGTCGTGCTTGATCGCGTGTTTCACGGGTACCTCCGGGGGGGAACCATAGCGCTAGGGAGGGCGGCGAGGCACGAATTTTCGAAAGAGATACATAAGGCTTCTGTGACAGGTAGGATTGGATTTACGCTGATGTGTCATGACGCTGAAGCATGCAGGGCAAGGGCTCACAAGCGTGGGCAAGAAGCGCGAGCACAACGAGGACAGCTTCCTGGTGGATGACGCGCTGGGGCTCTATGCGGTGGCGGATGGGATGGGAGGGCACGCCGCCGGAGAGGTGGCATCAAGGATGGCCATCGAGATCGTGACCGAGCAGGTAAAGGCCGGCCAGGAGGTGCTGTGGAGGCTCCAGAAGGAAGCGAACCACGACAACAAGCTGGCAGCGCAACAGCTCATCGAGAAGGCCATCCAGGAAGCGTGTGCCCGCATCCACAAAACGGCCCAGGGCGACCGGAGCAAGCGAGGGATGGGTACCACCTTCGACTGTGTGGTTGTGGCTGGCAATCGGGCGGTACTAGGGCACGTGGGGGATAGCCGCGTGTATCTGATCCGCCAGGGGAAGGTGCATCGGCTCACGGAGGACCACACCATGCTGGCGATGGCCCTTAAGGCAGGGATCGGCAAGAAGGAAGATTTTGCAAATTCGGACTGGGCTAACTCGCTGACCCGCGCGGTGGGTCCTCAACCCTCGGTACAAGTGGACACGCTGCTGCTTGAGTGCCAGGCTGGTGATCGGTTCTTTTTGTGCAGCGACGGGCTTCACGGTTACCTTTCGGACGAGGAGGCCCCTCATGTGATTGCCTCCCTAGCTTCTGGTACCCCGCTATCCAAGCTGATCGAGCTGGCCAATGACCGGGGAGGTAAGGACAATATCACCGGTGTCATGGTAGCGCTCCACGGAGATCCGAGCCCTACGCTACACACCATCCCCCTGGATACCAAGATGGGCCTCTTGGAGAAGATCCCGCTTTTCGCCTTCCTTAACTACAAGGAGAGAGCAGCTATCTTCTCTATTATCAATACCCGGAACTTCTCTACTGGCACGGAGATTCTCCGGGAGGGTTCACCCGGGGAAGATCTCTACATCCTCACTCAGGGCCGGGTTTCCGTGGAGAAGGCTGGTCAACGCATTGGAGAGCTAGCCATGGGGGCCTACTTTGGGGAGATGGGCTTGGTGGACAACGCACCGCGCTCTGCCACCGTTCGCGCCCTGGAACCCACCGAGTGCATGGTCATCACCCGCAGCGATATGATGAACATGATGCGGCGCGAGCAGATGATGGCGGTCAAGCTCCTCTGGAGCTTTGTCCAAACGCTATCGGAGCGGCTCCGCAACGCTAACACGGGGATGGTCGAGGCCCGCAAGTTCGGGGGCTCCATCCCCTTCAATCCCCAGGATTGATCTCCTCAGAGCCGTAGGCGCTCGGCGTGGGCAGCCAGGACACTGAGGGTCTGTGCGGCACGCTTGCGAGCCTGGGCTTCACCGTCGCGGACCTTCCGGAGCTCATTTTCACAAGCAAAGATCCGGTCTTGCTCCCGCTCCATGTCCTTAACGAAGCGAAGGCGGATGGCTCCCTCCTGGCCTCCCTCGCCCAACACTGCAATCTGGTCCCTCAGCTTGGCATGCCGGGCGATGGCGTCTTGCTGCTCCCGCTCCAAGCGACCTCGCTGCTCCTCGAAGGAGGCAGCCTGGGCCCAGGCAGCCAAGACACTGGCCAGGGCATCGTGGGTGCTGCGGTCGATGAAGCGCCCTTCCAACCAGGCACTCAGCTCGGCGGGGGTAAGGCGCTCGTACTCAACACGACGTACCTCCCGCCAGCGCTCCACCAGGGATGCTTCCCCACGGCCCTGGGGCGGGACGCGGACGCGGAGCCGTACCTCCCCTTGGCTTTCCTCAAGGACCGCTCCGACCCCTGCGGAGACGGCGCGGTGCTCGTTGCGAGGACGGACCAACAGCACCTCAACCTCTTCCAAGTGAGAGCTCTCCACCATGTAAGCATGGGTTTCCTCCCGTTGCTGCTCTTCAAGGAGTGCGTCGGCGCTAAGGCGAACACCGAGAACGGAGGTTGCAGTGCGGACCGTCCTGGTGCAGCGGACGGAGGTGTCATGGGCGTAGGAGAGCTGGACTTCCTCCCCACGGCGAGTGAAGGGGAGAAGGGCCTCACCTACGTAGCTACCCCGGTCGTAGATCACGGCAGGACCTTCTTCAAGAACCGCGAGGGTACTATTGGAGAAAGTGAGGGTGATCTCCGGGGAAGGCTCCCGTTCATCTCGCCAGACCCGCTCGACTCGGGCGGCGACACTGGAAGCGACCACAGGGACCATGGCTGAGCCTCCGCGCCGAAGCGAAACCCGGTGAGGCATGCGGTACTCGAAGGGCTCAATCCGGGTTGCCAGTTCGGCACGTTCTAGGAAGATGGTACCGGTGGGGCTAAGCTCACCGGGGTTCACTGGTTTCGACGGATTGCTAGAACTGTCATCCTCGAGAGCTTGAGGCGGACCCTCCAGACCATGAAGTTCGGCCAGGAAGGAAACCGGTTGGGCCGATGAGAGGATCAGTTCAATCTCATCGAGATCTTCTTCCGTGGGGTTGTGGACTAGGGCCCAGCCGACCAGCAGAGTTGTGTCGCTCTGGCGTAGCAGGCGGTAAGAGAGTTTCCAGGAGGTTGCCGGCACGACGCAGGCTACCCGGAGGTCGTCGGCCTTGCCGGCGAGAGCTACCCGGAGCACCCTGCGCTCGCCAGCAGCGAAAGCACGCTCTCGGTCAAGAAGGTAGTCAAGATCTTGGCGGCTAGGCTCGTCGAGGGCCTCAATGCCCTCCAAGTCTGCTAGGGAAAAGATGGTTACTACACCGGTCCGCGGAACCAGGAGCAGGCGAGGGGGGATCCGAGTATTTTCTACACCAAGCAGGTGTCCCTCCTGGGAGCCGGAGGCGGTCTGAACCCGGACCAAGCGGCCGCGGAGGGCCTCCAGCCAGCCAGAAAGGGCGCCTCCCTCGGAGGCAAGGAGGCAGCGGTCCGCCAGGGCTTTCCGTGGGTCCTGAGAGGCCTCGAAGGAGACAGATTGAACCCTGGCGTTGCCGCTGGCTACCCAAATCGCGAGGGATTTGAGTACTTCGTTCATCTCGTGGCGGCGAAAGGTCAGCTCGAAAGGTCCGTCCACGGGTCCTCCCCGCTCGACGTAGCAGGCCCCGTGGCGAAAGAGCACCAGCCGACGGACGCGAGGGTTGGGATGAGCCATGGGTGGGTAGTATCTGGGTGTTAGGATTCCCCATGCAAGCCCTTGCGCGCCCCCCCCGGTCATCGGCATAGTACGGGTGATGCCCAGAACTTCTGCACAGCCTCGCCGGAAATCCCCCACAGAGAAAGAGCGTCTGGACCTGCGGAAACGAGTCGGTACCTTTGTGCGTACTCGTCGCCAGCAGCTTGGCCTGTCGCAGGGTGATATTATCGAGAAACTCGGCTACGTGAGCCGCAACAGTGTGAGCAACATTGAAACCGGGCGCGAGGGGCTTCCGGCCAAGCGCATCTATGCCTGGGCCGACGTCCTGGAGGTGCCCCGGGATGCCTTCTTCCGCTTTGTCACAGGGGAAACGAAGCGGGTGGAAGTGGGGGCCAAGGCCATGGAGAGGGAGGCTGCCCGGGTTTCCACAGGGGAGAGCGAGCTGCTCGCCCTTTACCGGAAGCTACCTGCCAAATACAAGAAGCGGATCCGCGAGCACCTCCAAGAGTACGCCGAACTGGCTCGAAGCGGCTCCTGAAGGATGCGCTTATCCAGCAGGCGAGCCTGCAGGAGGGACGTGGTGGTGATCCGCCGCCAGAACTTGCTCGACCCAGAAGCGTGGCCCTCGTCGGGCCAGCGAGGCTACTGCCAACACTGCCAAGAGCCCGAGGCATGCCACCTGGAAGGGCTCCGCCCGACCGTGGGCTGCGTCGTGGAGCGCTACCGAGTCGACCCCTCCAAGCGCAACGTTTGCTCCTAGCCCCAGCACTACCACGAGGAACAAGAGGAGTCCTGCAAAGAGAGCGGCAACAGGTCGGCCGTGAAGCCCTGCAAGCACCCGGAAAGTCGTCAAGTTGGTCGCCGGCCCCGCCAGCAGTAGCGCCAGTGCCGCCCCGCTGGAGACTCCCTTGTGGAGCAAGATGGCCACCAGCGGCGTGACACCAGCAGCGCACACGTAGAGAGGCACTCCAAGGACTGCAAACAGGAGCACGTCCAGCGAGGGGGTGGGACGAGCGAGGGCGTGCTGGGCCAACGAAGGTTCCAGGAAGGCCGCCAGCCCGAGCCCCAGCAGCACCCAAGGGAGCGTGTAATCGATGGCGTCGGTGAGAGCATAGACGAGCCCCCCCCGCAGTCGCTCTGCGGTAGGGCGCTGAACCGCGGACAAAACCCCCGAAGGAGGATCCTGCTTGCCCCTGGCCACCAACCCGCCGACCACCAGCCCTAGTACCATAGAAAGCAATATTGCCCCAACCACCCGAGCAGCTGTCATCCGCCCTCCTAGCAACGACAACGAAAGAAAGAACGAAGCGAGCCCTAGCTCAGGGGCTGCCACCAGCATGGTCATGGCTGCTACGGAGGACGAAACCCGGGCTATCAAGCCCCGGTAGAGTGGGATCACACCGCAGGAGCACACCGGTACCAGTGGCCCTAGCGTTAGCGCTCGAAGAACCTGGCCTGCTGCCCCGCCCTGCCCCAACCAGTGTGCTACACCGCTGGGCCAAAAGGCGTGGGTCAACGCAACGACCCCGTAGGAGAGCAGGAGTGCCGGAGCACTTGCCAGCGCTAGGGTGAGGAAGGTCGCCCCCATCCCGATTTCGGAAGAGATTCGGTGAGATGCCGGGTGTGCCAAAGAAACCCCCCAAAGCATGGCTGCGCCCAAGAGGGCCCCCAGTGCTGCCGGAATCTGGCGGAACAAGCCGGTTGTCTCCCGAGGGAGCACCAAGATGTCGAGGTGATCATGACGGGATGGAGGCTCCGGGGGTAGGGTAGGAGAGAAAGGTAGGGTAGGAGAGAAATCTAGCTCGCAAGCATGTCCAGCCCTGACCGGCTTGCCATCTTCACTCGCCAGGTCATGGGAGCGATGGAAAATCACATGGAGCAGGGAGCCTGCCACCAGTGCTTGCAACCCATGGAGAACCCCGAGATGCTCCTTGAGCCGCTCGCCCAGAGCGAAGCCGAGGGTGGTCGCTGCACCAACGCTACCTAGCGCCAACAACGCGCCCCGCAGTCCGTAGCGATAACGAAAGACCCACCAGCTTGCCAGCCCCTCGGGGATACGATGAAGCGCCACGCCCAGGGCCATCCAGCTTACGGCTTCGCCCTCGTGGCCATGGCCAAGCTCGTGGCCGTAGGGGCCGTGTTCGTGGCCGTAGGCGGCCTCCACCAGAACCGTACCGTCGATGAAGGCATGGAGGGAGAGCCCCAGAAGTGCTAGGGGAAGCATCCACCTGGTCGTCATCGGCAGTCGAGGGCTCACCACTCGCTCGAACAACGCAGGGCCAAACAGCCCCAGGGCCGCCAGCCACAACATCAACCACCCGCCCACCAGGAAGGCGTGGGGCAGGATGTGCAGAAGCACAATCCCTCCAATGGTGACCACCACGAATCCGTCGACCACTCCAAGCACCCACCGATGCTTGTGGGCTAGCCCCACAAGGAGAGGCCCCAAACCGAGGGCAAGCAAGCTGGTCAATATCCAAACCATACAGAGGCTCTCTTAGCGCATCGCAAAGGGAGCATCTTCAACCCCCGACCACCGAGGGAGGCCCGTAGGAGCGACGCCAGATGGTCTGGTAGCGCTCCACTTCTGCTTGCCATTGTGCATCACTCCAGTGGAGCTCAGGCTGGACCATGGCACGGATGCGCTCCAGCAGGGCGACGCCACCCTCCGGCAGTAGGATGCCAAGGCGAATTCGACGCAGGAGCAGGTCATCCAGGTGAACAACCCCCTCGGAGCGAGCGGCCCACCGGAGCTCACTCCAAAGGGCAGGGGTGCCTTCGATGGGGGAGCAGTCTCTGGGAGAAGCGTGATAAACCATCGGGGCGTCGGCACCATAGAGACCCAGCAACCGCTGGCGAGTGGGGCCGTCCAGGGGGGCGAGCCAGTCAGCAGCACGCGCTTGTTGCTGGAGCAAAGGCTCGGCGCTGGAGGGGGCTTTGAGCTCTGGGAGCACCCCTTGAAGGGCCTGGAGAGCCTGCCGTGCCATCATGCGGAAGGTGGTTAGCTTGCCTCCGGTGACGGTGAGCAACCCATCTTCGTTCCAGACGACGTGCTCACGGGATTCTTTGGAGGGGTCAGCAGCACCTGTATCGATCACGGGTCGAACGCCAGCCCAGGTGCTAAGCACATCGTCCGCTGTAAGCTTGAGGGAGGGGCAGGCATGATGAACAAGCTCCAGGAGGTAATCGATCTCCTCCGGAGTAATCGAGGGTTCCTGCCAGAGATCTTCTTTGTGATCAACGTCGGTAGTACCCACCACCGTCGCCCCCTGCCAAGGCAACAGGAAGACAGCGCGGCTATCCCGGGGGTGAAGCAGACTGATAGCCTCCGGGACTGGCAGCTTGGTCGCAGGGAAGACCAAGTGGCTGCCACGGATCGCCCGCAGCCTTCTTGGCCGCCCAAGAGAGGCACGCAGATCATCGGCCCACACTCCGGTGGCATTGACCACGGCCCGGGCCCGTACTTCCGCGGTTCTCCCAGACCCGCTCTCGTCCTGAGCTACCACCCCGACCACCCGCCCGGAACCATCGCGAAGCAGCTTGAGCGCCCGAGTATAGTTGAGCGCTACCCCACCGTGGCGCGCTGCTTCCAGCAACACCCGCATCACCAGCCGGGTGTCATCCGTCTGTGCGTCGTAGAAGTAGTATCCTCCCACCAGCGGCGCCCCCTGGAGCACCGGAAGCTTCTCCAGCATACGTCCCACTTCGAGCTTTTCGTGGGCCCACTTCCGGGCCAGTACATCGTAGATGGCCAAGCCCAACCCGAACATCCAGGGGCTGGTGGTGTCTCCCTGGAAGTTGGCCACGTAGAACCCCAGCGGTGCTACCAGGCCCTCGGCCCCTCGAAGCAGCTCCTCCCGTTCTCGTACCGAGGTGCGCGTCAATCGGATTTGAGCCTGCCTCAGATACCGCAGCCCGCCATGAACCAGCTTGCTCGACCGGCTCGACGTACCAAAAGCGAAGTCTCGGGCCTCCAGGAGAAGCCCCCGGAGCCCCCGTCGGCTCGCCTCTGCCAGCACCCCGGCCCCGGTGATGCCCCCTCCTAGCACGATCAGATCCCAGGGTCGCTCCAGCTCTGCCCAGGTCCGGGCGCGCGTGTCGGTAGTCCACATGGTCGACGCTTCTCCTTAGGTGGAGGATTGCTCGCCGCGGTGCAACCCCCCTCCATCCGGTTGGGATAGGATGCCACCATGAAGCGGGTCAACTACTGGGATTACATCGCCGTCGAGCCGTTGCTCAAACTCCAGGGTGGTGTTGATGGCGACGAGGGGACCGTGAACAACGACGAGCTGCTTTTCATCGTCGTTCACCAAGTCTATGAACTCTGGTTCAAGCTCATCCTGCGGGAGCTGACCCAAGCCCGGGACTTCTTCCGCCGAAACCCGGTCCCCGACCACCTCCTGGCCTCCTCGGTTCGGGCACTGCGTAGGGTGAGCACCATTTTGGCCCAGGCCGTTGCTCACTTCGAGCTCATCGAAACCCTGACCACTCGAGACTTCCTTGCCTTCCGCGACCGGCTCATTCCTGCTAGCGGCTTCCAGTCTGCTCAGATGCGGGAGATCGAGGTGCTGCTGGGGCTCGACGATCGAGAACGCCTCGCCCTGGGCACCGGGGGCTCCTACCTGGATGCCCTCAAGGACGGCGATGCTCCCTCTCCTGCCTACCACCGGGTCATCGCACGCCTCGCTGGAGGCCCTCCGCTCCGCGAGGTGCTAGACGAATGGCTCTTCCGTACCCCCATCGATGGATCCTCCCCAGGGCAACCTGGCGACGAGGAGCGGGTTCTCGCCTTTCTCCACCGGTATCTGGATGCAGTGGACCGAGAGGCCCGCAGGCGTCTCGAAGAAGCTGCTCCCCTCCAGGCTCACTCAGACGAGGCCATGGCTTGCCTCCAAGATCGCTACCGGGCAGAAGTCGCTCAGGCCCGTGCCTTCCTGCTGGCCGAGGATGCCACCGAGGAGGAGCGGCGCCGTACCTCCCGGATCCGAGCAGCTCTGATCTTTATCGAGAGCTACCGAGATCTGCCTCTGCTGGCCTGGCCCCGGGAGGTAGTTGATGCGATTGTGGAACTAGAGCAGCGCTTCCTCCTGTTCCGCCAACGCCATGCTCGGATGGTTGAGCGGGTCATCGGGCGCCGCATTGGAACTGGTGGCTCCTCTGGCGTCGACTACCTCGACCAAACGGCGATTCGCTACCGAATTTTCCGCAATTTCTGGGCGGTACGCACGTTCCTCCTACGAGAAGCAGCCCTGCCTACCATGAATGACCCAGAAACTTACTCCTTCCGCTTCTCCGCTGCCTCCTCCGGGGCGTGACAAGCCCTCCAAGGAAGGGTACACCGAAGGGCTCATGACGCAGGCTGCCTCCTTCACCGCCCGGCTCAATCCTCCTCAGGCCCGGGCGGTGAGCCACTCCCAGGGCCCCCTCTTGGTCTTCGCTGGAGCAGGATCCGGAAAGACTCGCGTCATCACCTACCGGATCGCCAACTTGATCGCTCGGCACCAAGTCCCCCCCCACCGGATCCTTGCAGTCACCTTCACCAATAAGGCTGCTGGTGAGATGCGAGAGCGCCTGGAACATCTGATCGGCCCGAAGGTAGCTCGAGACATCTGGGTCGGCACATTCCACGCAACCTGCTCCCGGCTGCTCCGGCGTTACGCTGCTGACGTGGGGCTGACCCGTGACTTCGTCATCTACGACGATAGTGACCAGCATGCGGTGATCGCCCGAGTCATCAAGGATCTGAAATACGATGAGCGAGAGGTGAACCCCAAGAATATGCTTGGGCGCATCCTCAAAGAGAAGCAGGAGGGACGCGGGCCAGGGGACATGGTAGCCCAAGGCTTCCAAGGGAAAACGCTCCAGGAAGTCTTCGCCGGCTACGAGAGAGCCCTCAAGCTCGCCAATGCCGTCGACTTCGAGGATCTCATCGGTCACATGATGCGTCTAGCAGAGTCAAAGAACCTCCCCGCAGGCCAAGAGCTCCGCAATTGCTTCGATCATGTGTTGGTCGACGAGTTCCAGGATACCAACCAAGTTCAGTACCGGCTGGTGCGGGCCTTGGTGCCCCGTACCCGGAACCTTTGTGCCGTCGGCGACGATGACCAGAGCATTTACCGATGGCGCGGAGGAGACGTACGCCTCATCCGGAACTTTCGCAATGACTTCCCAGATGCGACGGTGGTGAAGCTAGAGCAAAACTACCGCTCCACTGCCCGGATTGTCCGGGCGGCTCTGGCGGTGATTAGCCCCAGCCTGGAGCGGGAGCCCAAGCAACTCTTCACCCAGAATGAGGAAGGATCCCGGATCACTGTGGTCACCGCACGGGATGAGCACGACGAGGCTGCCTATGTCACCGGCAGGATGCGGCAGCTCCTCGACGAGGGAGCAAGCCCCGACCAGCTCGCAGTATTCTACCGGATTCATGCCATGAGCCGAGTGCTCGAAGAGAGCTTTCGGATAGCACGCATCCCCTACCGCGTCATCGGTGGCGTACGCTTCTTCGACCGCGCCGAGGTCAAGGATCTACTGGCCTACCTCCGCGTGCTCCTCAACCCCCGGAGCGATGTTGATCTCCTTCGGATCATCAACGTTCCGGCTCGGGGCATCGGTGAGAGCACCCTCGCCCGCCTCACGGAGATGGCTGCTGAGCGAGGATGCTCCCTTTATGACGCCTTGGGGCCCACGGCTGACAGCCCCACCCTGGCCGCCGCACCCCGAAAGAAGCTTGCTACCTTCCTGGATTTGCTCAACTCTTACCGGCGCTTCGCCACCACGCTGACCCCCTCCAAGCTGGCAGAGCTGATCTTCTCCGATACAGGCTACAAGCACAGCCTGGAAGAGGAGAACAGCGCTGAGGCGGATGCTCGCCTCCAGAACATCAAGGAGCTGATCGGATCCATGCGGGAATATGAGGAGGAGATGGCAGAGGCTGGCGAGGCAGCCACTCTCGCTAGCTACCTGGAGCGTGTGACCCTGAGCACCTCCGCCGAGGAAGCGAAGGACCAGAAGCAAGTTTCTCTTATGTCCATCCACAGTGCCAAGGGCCTGGAATTCGACCATGTTTTCGTTCTCGGCCTGGAGGACGGTATCTTCCCCTACGAGCGCCCTGGGGACGAGGATGGTTCCGACCTTGAGGAGGAACGGCGCCTAGCCTATGTAGCCCTCACCCGCGCTCGCAAACAGCTCTTCTTGCTCCGGGCCACCAACCGCACCCTTTTCGGATTCTCTCGCCCCAATCCCCCCAGTCGCTTCCTCCGCGACCTTCCGCGACACGACGTTTCCCTAATCGTTACCGAAAATGCAGCACTTCCAGGCAGGAGAGCCCCTATCCGTCCCATGCCTTCCTGGTCCTCTGGCAGCTCCTTTCACTCAGCTAGACCTGCCTCTCCCCCCTCACGCCGTTTCCCGGAGGAGCGGCAGGTGGAGCCCGACCCTTCCTCCTTCCTCGACGAGAGCGGCCTCCCTCGCAAGGGAACCCGGGTCATCCACCAGCGCTTTGGTTCGGGAACTATCACCGCCGTAGACGGGATAAGCTCACCTCCCCGAGTGACCGTCTACTTTCCAAGCTGGGGCGAGAAGAAGGTTCTTCTAGAACACCTTAAGCTCGGCTGAGCGCTCCACGGACACACGATTGTCACTGTCGCGTATCTGAGCAACGATGTGCAGCGCCCTGCCTTCCCTAAGGTTCCATGCCCGAGAAACCTAGAGCCAAGACCCCCTTCGATCGGCTCTCCCCCACTTCTGCCTGTGGCTCCCTCCATGTTGTGGTCGAGTCCCCCGCAGGCTCGCGTAACAAGTACAAGTATGACCCCAAGCTGGGGCTTTTCCGGCTCAACCGGGTTCTCCCTTATGAAGCGAGCTTCCCCTTCGACTATGGCTTCGCTCCAGGTACTCGTAGCGGCGACGACGACCCCCTCGACGTGGTGCTACTTGCCGATGCACCGACCTTTCCGGGGTGTATCGTGCGAGCTCGCCCCATCGGAGTGCTACGCGCTCGCAAGGAAGGGGTCGTCAACGATCGACTTCTCGCAGTCCCCCTGGTGTCGCGCATTCATCACGACGTTCACAGCCTAGAGGATCTCTCCCCAGGGGTGCTGCTCTCCATTGAACGGTTCTTCCGGACTATTCTCAACATCGAGGGGGGCGAGCACCAACTTGGCGGCTTTCAGGGGGTGGAGAAAGCAGCCCAAATCATCGCCAAGGCTAGCGAGAAGCGCACCTCCAGGCTTCAGAAGGTGTTGAAAGCAACCCGGGCAGCTAGCCGCAGAAAGAGCGAAACCAAGTAGAGGGTCGAGGTACTGCCCCGTACTCAGCGAAGCTTCACTTCTTTTTCTTCGCCGAACAGTTCATGTTGCACATGAGGTCGGTTGGCGAGCAACCACAGGGATTCGCTGCGGGTTTGGGTTTGTCTGCTGGCTTGTCTGCTGGCTTGTCTGCTGGCTTATCTGCAGGTTTGGCAGCAGCAGGCTTATCACCGGGCTTGGGGAGGGGCCCCCCGACCTTGGCCCCCCCTGCCGCGGGCTTTCCTCCGGTGGTCGGAGTCGTAGCTGGGGAGGTCGTGTGCGTAGGCTCGCTGGGATCGATCGCGGTGCTGGTGGGGTGTGGCTCTGCCGTAGCCTTGGCAGGAGGTTCAGCAGCCATGGAGGCAGCTGGGGTAGGCTTGTTCTCGGGGGCTGGCGGCTGAGGTCGGAGTAGGATGGCACCTCCGATAATGAGACTGGCAAAGATCAGACCGCCTGCAATCATCACGCCTGATTTGTTGCTCTTCGCAGGAGGAGGGGCGGTGGCTGCGGAAGGAGCGAGCGCCGGAGCTGGCTCAAGGACTGGTGCGCCCAGGACAGGGCTGAGGGGCAAGGCGACCGGTGGAGCTGCGGTTGAGGCAGATTGATCCGCGGCGGCTTTGGCCAAAGCACTCAGGTCGATGAGCCCGGAATCCTCGCTAGTCGCCTTTTTCGCTGCAGAGGAAGACGCCGGCGCAGCAGCGGAAGCGAGGGCGTTCAGGGAGAAAAGGACCGACTGCTCACCACGAGCCCCCGTTAGGTTGCTGGCATTGCTAGCGAACATTCCCCCACCGGTGGCGGATGGGTGAGAGGACGCACGGGGAGCTGACTCTTCGCCACCACCACCGCCAAAGAGATCCACTCTAGACCGCTGAGGATCACGGCGGGCAGCGACGGGTACAGGAGCTTCCTGCTCGGGAGGCGGGGCAGCCCCCTCGGTGCTTGGATCGGATCCGGAGCTTGCGCCCACTCCCACTGCGGCCATCACATCCGGGACGCTCGCCAGCGGGAGCCAACGATCCATCCCCTCAGTCCAGATATAAGTTTCGCCATTCACCATGCCCTTGTGGTAGGCCTCGACCACCTCAGCGAGAGACATCGTCCGCTGATCTCCCTCCGCTATATTGACCGTGTAGATAGCGTTGGCGCTCTCCGCTGCTGCAGCGCTGGGCGCTTTGTTGCTATCGCCACCCACTACGATGGTGGCTCCACACTTCTTGCAGCGGATCTTAGCAGACTTTCCCTGTACCTTCTCATCTGCGATCGAGTACTTTGCATCACAGGAGGGACACGTGATTTTCATCGGGAACCTCGGGGCAGGGCCACGGCTCGCCGCGGACCCTCTGGCTTGGACGCTCAGGATACCCTAGACGGTGGAAAGACTCTAGCCGACAACCAACTCTTCCCGTCGCTTTCGGTCCCGAGGGCGGGTCCAGCGCCGCAGCGGAAGCACAGTTGCTGCAGCGAGAACCAACCACTTGGATGGTCGGGGTGATCTTCGGCCTCGGTGACTTACCGAACAGTCCTTGTCATCAGATTCCTCTTCACCCGAGGAACTGCTCCCGCAGGCGTCACTCCCCCCACTTCCCTCGCTCCCGCTACACGAATCCTCGCTCCCTTCGTCCCCTGTATCGCTCTCGCTGCAGGATTCCCCTTCCCCCTCCGACGAGCTATCTTCGCAGCTACACCCCTCTGAAGAGCTGTCCTCGTCCTCGGTTGACGAAGTATCGCTGCAGCTGCAGCTCTCGGAATCCGCTTCACTTCCGTCCGAACTGCTCCCATTACAACCTTCTTGCACAAGTACGTTGGCACAAGAGCAACCTGCATCCACGGCATATGCCGCCGCATCCAGCTTTTCCGCCGTGCTCTCCTCGGTACCCCCGCTCCCGGAAGGCCCTGTCCCTTCAGCTCCCATCCCTCCATTCTTCCCTCCAGCTCCGACAGCTCCCTCCTGTCCCCCTGGGCTGATCGGTGAGCAAAGCCCATCCCACACACTAGCCGGCGTGAGCAACAACGACACGGGATCTCCCCCGGGAAACGCTCCGGAAACTGGGGACAAGGCACTCGCTGCAGGGACAAGCCCAGCCACCCGGCTTACCCAACGAAGCGCTGCATTTCCTGAGTAAATGAAGGAGAGATCATCCGCACCTGGGGAGGGAACCAGGGGAGTCTGAGTCCCCGGAGACGTGCAGGCGAACCCCTCGGCAGGGAGCAAATCTCCTCGGGGACAACCATCCGGGTGGGTTTCATCAAGAGCATTTTGAGCCTTATCCGAGGCTTCTCCCAGATCACCACTGGCCTCTCCCCGCTCGAAAGCGCGGCGCAGGTAGGCATCCAGAAACGCAGGAATCTCCTGACCCCCAGGGAGCGCGGTGAGATCCCGCAAAGGCCCGGGTCCGGCCACTTCCAGAATCACGTTCGTTCCCTTGAATTTCTCCAGCATCGATTGGCGCAACGATGTGTAGTTAGTTTCTGTCGGGCCGAGCCAACGGAGAGCTGAGGGCTCGATCTCTACCTCTCCTACTCCCTGCACCTTTGCCCGAGAGGTTCCGACCAACCAGAGCACAAAGGGCACTTTCTGGGAAGGTGAGCGGAGCAACGAGAGTGCTGCAAGGTCGACCGCGTTCCCATGGACCCGTACAGTCACCGTCGATGCGGAAGCCAAGGGAGCCTTCATGCGCAGCGCCAGCAGTCGCCCCCCGTCATGGAGCGTCTGGACCAGTGCCCCAGCATCGGAGGAAAGCGTGTACCCAAGCTTCTCAACCCCTGGTACGAGCGCATCTGGCTCGGAGAACACCTCCTGCCCGAGAAGGGCCAGTGGGTTGTTCCCTCCCTCACCCGAGGAAACCACCTCGGGGGTCGGCTTAATGCAGGCCTGATTCCCTGGAGGCAACCCGGCGGGCGCTAGTACCCGAGGCGCCGTTGCTTCTTCCAGCCCGTCGAAGAAACTGGTCGCGGCCACGTCGACCGCCGCACCGGAGGGAACCGGGATCAACCAGAGCAGCTCCGTGGCGTTGCCTCCCTGAAACAGAAATTGGTACCAAGCGGTGGAACGCGCTGGCCCTCGGGAGAGAACTACTCTTGCCTCTTGGATTTGCACCTCCCCTGCGAGCCCTCGGGCCAGCAGGAGCCCCGCGGCTTCGACCTGTGCTGGAGTTAGCAGCGAGAGCAGCGAGAGAAGCGAGACGACAGCAAGGGGACGAACGTTCACGGGAAACCTCATTGAGCCGGATCCGAGAGCGAGAATCATACCGCTCCCCGCCCTGCGAACATCTCTCCTCGTTGTGGCTTGCTACGAGAACAAGTGTTTACATGGTTGACCCACTCCAGACCGGACGCTACCGCCATCGTCATGAACGAGAACGTATCCAGGGGGCTCCACGAGCGTGCATCACGACTCATGCCAGGAGGAGTCAACAGCCCGGTACGAGCCTTCCGAGCCGTGGGGGGCTCGCCCATCTTCTTCCAGCGAGCCAGCGGAGCCCACCTGACCAGCGCCGACGGGGATACCTTCCTCGACTGCGTGGGGAGCTGGGGTCCGGCAATCCTAGGTCACGCCGACCCAGCCGTGATCGCTGCCGTGCAGCGGGTCGCCGTCGACGGCCTCTCCTTTGGTGCACCAACGGAGCTGGAGGTCCGCTTTGCCGAGCGCATCGCCCAGCTCTACCCGGCCATCGAGATGATGCGCGCGGTTTCCTCCGGCACAGAGGCCTGCATGAGTGCCCTGCGGGTGGCCCGTGGGTTTACCGGTCGTGATGTCATCGTCAAGTTCGAGGGGTGCTACCACGGTCACGCCGACGCCTTGCTCGTCAAGGCAGGCAGTGGCGCTGCCACCTTCGGCGTCCCTGACAGCGCTGGCGTTTCTGCCACCGCCGCCGCCAGCACCTTGACCCTGCCCTACAACAACCCGGATGCGCTACGTACCCTCTTCGCTGCCCGCGGCAAGGACATCGCTGCCGTTATCGTGGAACCGGTGGTGGGCAACATGGGCTGCGTACCCCCGCTCCCCGGGTTTTTGGAGCTGATCCTAGAGCTTTGCGAAGCTTATGGCGCCGTCTCCATCCTGGATGAAGTGATGACCGGATGCCGCCTTGCTCCCGGCGGAGCTCAACAACGCTTCGGCCTACACCCAGCGATGACCTGCCTAGGGAAAGTAGTCGGCGGTGGCCTACCTCTAGCAGTCTACGGAGGTCGTCGCGAGATCATGGAGAAGGTAGCTCCGCTAGGCCCGGTCTACCAGGCAGGTACCCTCAGCGGGAACCCGGTAGCAATCACTGCAGGCCTCGCCACTCTGGAACAGCTCACTCCTGATCTCTACGAGCACCTTGAAACCATTGGCGCACGTCTCGAAGAAGGGCTTTGTCGGGGGCTGAAGGACGCACACATTCCCGGAACGGTGCAGCGTGTCGGCAGCATGTTGACCCTATTCTTCGTCGAGGGGCCTGTGCGTTGTTGGAGCGATGCAGATCGTTGTGATCGCAAGCGCTTTGCAGCTTGGCATCGGGGGATGCTAGAGCGCGGCATCTATTGGCCTCCATCCCAGTTTGAAGCTGCCTTTCTCTCCCGCGCTCATACCCTCGACGATATCGACCGGATCTCCCAAGCCTCCGCAGAGGTGCTACGGTCCTTCTGAACCTGGTGCTCCCATGGTTTCGAGATGTTCTCGAAGCCATGCTCCCGATCGAGCGACACTCGACACACCCGGTTCACAAGGTGGTGGTGATCTGCTTGCTCGGCCAGCAGCCCCCAGAGGAAACTCTCGAGGCTGCGCAGGATGGATTGGAATCGACGAGGACTGGATGACCATCAGGCTCCGACGAAGGCGCCGCCGCAGACCCGGAGTACCGCCCCGCTCACCCCCACTGCCCCCGGGCTCGCCAGGAACACCAGCACCGCCGCCACGTCCTCAGGCTGTCCCCCCTGCCCCAGCGCCGACAGCCGCCGCGCCACCTG